>JBNKYR010000017.1:0-28050 GCA_050300995.1 Crocinitomicaceae bacterium
CGCTGGATGTTCAAACTTCCACCGGTTGTGTCAATCAGGGCACCTTCACACTGGAAGTTTTCGCTCCTCCGGTCAGTACATTTGATTTTACCATTCCATGTGAAGGTCAACCAACCATCTTTACCGATAACTCTTCCGATCCGAACGGAACGGTGGTGAGCTGGCAGTGGGACTTCGGAGATGCAGGCGCAACTTCTACCGATCCTTCACCGCAACACCAGTATCCTGTGGCCGGTAATTACACCGTAACTTCCATCGTGGGATCGTCCAATGGTTGTTATGATACACTTACACAGATCGTAACGATCTACCCACAGCCAACAGCCGATTTTTATTTCTCCACAGAATGCGGAGGACTTCCCGTTTCATTATTTGACAATAGTATCGGCAATATCGTACAGTACGAATGGATCTATAACAATCAGACCTTTTCCAGTGCCCAGGACACGCAATTTGTCTTCCCGACCACAACCGACACCCATCCCGTAACGTTGGTTGTCACCACAGACCTGGGATGCATCGACAGTTTAACACAAGATGTAATTACTAAACCCGTGGTTAATTTTGATTACGGTTTCGGTCCGGACGCAGGATGTCCTGTACTGGAGGTTAATTTCTTTGATAATAGTGTTACCACAGGAGGTGGCGGCATTGTTCACTGGTTGTGGGATATGGGAGACAGCACCTATTCTTTCGCTCAGAATCCCGTTCATTACTATGAGGATGAGGGCACCTATTACATCAGCATTCAGGTTACGACCGCTGAAGACTGTATTTATTATGATACACTTACATACGGAGTTATTGTATACCCACAACCCACCGCAGGATTCTTCTTTGAACCGGTTGAGATCAACATTCTGAATCCGGAAGTTACCTTCTCCAACACCTCTGTCGGAGCTATGAATGTGGAATGGGATTTTGGCGACTACGATTACAGCAATGACTGGAATCCGGTTCATACCTATACCGATACCGGCTACTACCTGGTTACCCAGACCGTTTACAACTCCTACAATTGTTCGGATACCATCAGTGAATGGTTGTACATCCATGGTGATCTGGTAATGTATGTACCAAATACCTTCACCCCGAATGGAGACGGACTGAACGATGTGTTCAATATGTCAGGCTTTGGCTTTGAGACCTTCGAACTCCTGATCTTCGACCGATGGGGCAATCTGATCAAAACCATTACCGACCTGAATGACGGATGGGACGGAACCTATCAGGGTGCAAAATGCCAGGACGGTGTATACGTCTGGAAGCTGCGTGCACTTGATTACGAGGAAATTCCACATGTACGAACGGGGCACGTGAGCCTGTTGCGTTAGCCGTCAAATTACCCCGAAAATCTTAAACAGTTACGTTGGGAAGGCATTTCCTTACGCAGGAAAAGCAATGCTCGTAAACCCACGATGTCCACAATAGATTTGACTCAAATGTTAAACACTATTACGCATGAGACATCATTTATTCATTATCGCAGGAACCTTTCTCTTCGGAGCAGGAATGCAGCAGGCAACAGCCCAGGAGGCATTCGTAACCAACGGAGGAGATGGTTCGGGCAGCGGAGGAAGTCTTAGCTATTCGGTAGGTATTGTAAATTATACTTCAATCGCCGGATCAGACGCATCCGTTTCCCAGGGGGTACAACATGCTTATGAAGTGTCGCAGGTAACGGGAATCGAAGAAACCATTATTGACCTTTCAATCAATGCCTATCCTAACCCAACCAGTGATTACCTCACGTTGTCCTTCGAAAAACTTCCGGAAGGCGAAGTTACATACGAACTGATCGACGCAGGTGGAAAACTGATCGACTTTCACCCAGTTCAGTCCGAGGTCAGCACGATCGACATGAAAGATCAGCCGGCCGGAAACTATCTCCTGAAAATCAACATTAACAATCAGGAGCGATCATCCTACAAAATCATCAAATACTAAAATCAAACACCATGAAAAAGACAGTTATCACAGTAGCCACATTGCTACTTTCATTGGGCGCTTTTGCCCAGGCACCACAAAAATTGAGCTACCAGGCCGTTATTCGTAACGTCAATCAGAGCCTTGCTGCCAACCAAACCGTATCTACACGTATCAGCATTCTTCAAAGCTGGGCGAACGGAGTTCCTGTATATGTCGAAGAACACTACGGAACAACCAATGTAAATGGTTTGCTTAGCCTTGAAATCGGAGGCGGAGATGCCGTTTCCGGAGATTTCAGTGCAATCAACTGGGCCAACGGACCTTACTATATAAAAACAGAAACAGACCCTCAGGGGGGAAGCAATTTTTCAATCACCGGAATCAGCCAAATGGCCAGCGTTCCTTATGCTTTGTATGCCGAATCATCAGGCACTCCAGGACCGGCTGGACCAACGGGACCGGCTGGAATCAGCGCGTACCAGCTTTGGTTGGACAACGGAAACTCGGGTACAGAATCTGATTTCCTTGCATCCCTTGTCGGACCGCAAGGTCAGGCAGGACAGACTGGTGCCATGGGGCCGATGGGACCTCAGGGACCTGCAGGAGTACAAGGACCAATTGGTGCGAACGGATTGAACGCCTATGAAATTTGGGTGGATGCAGGAAACTCAGGTTCACCAACCGATTTCCTCAACTCACTGATCGGAGCTACGGGACCCATGGGGCCACAAGGTCCGGCAGGAGCTGATGGGGTCGATGGAGCAACCGGACCAATGGGACCACAGGGACCAGCAGGTGCAAACGGTGCTGATGGAGCAACTGGGCCGATGGGACCTCAAGGACCTGCGGGAGCAGATGGAGCAACCGGACCACAGGGACCAGCAGGTGCTGACGGTGCGAACGGTGCTGATGGAGTTAATGGTTTGAGTGCCTATGAGATCTGGATCAACGCCGGAAACAGTGGTACTGAATCATTCTTCCTCAACTCGCTGATCGGGGCTACAGGACCTCAGGGGCCGCAAGGACCTGCAGGAGCTGATGGAGCTACAGGACCGCAAGGACCAGTAGGAGCTGACGGCCAGAGTGCATACGAAGTCTGGATCAACGCCGGAAACAGCGGTACAGAAGCCGACTTCCTCAACTCACTGGTTGGGGCAACAGGACCTGCAGGACCTGCCGGAGACGCAGGAGCGACAGGACCTCAAGGACCTACCGGTGCAACCGGACCACAGGGACCAGCCGGACCAATTGCAGGGGTGAACAAGCAAATTAACTTCAATGACAACGGTAGTGCCGGTGCAGATGCGGAATTGCTTTACGACAAATCCTCCAATCACATGGCCATCGGTACTTCAAGCATGAACCCGAGTGCAGCCCTGGAGATCAACTCTACAACCGGATCACTTCTGATGCCTCGAATGACAACAGCACAGCGTGATGCCCTTACAGGAACTGACGGTATGGTGATCTTTAACACTTCACTGAAAAAACTCCAGTTGTTCCTTGCCGGCGGAAGCTTCTCAGAAGGGAACCCGGTGGGTGTATCATTCGGATACTCTGACAACGCGCAGGGAAATACGTTCGAGATCGCAAATACTGCGAACCTGGGAACTATTTCAGTGAGTATTGCGAACCCTGCAGGAAACCCTATCACCGGAACAACCGTGTATACGATGAAAATTTATGACAGCCAGGGAGGTTCTCTGCTCGCCACTTCATCCAACACTTTCTCGGCTTCACCGGGAGGATACACAGGCGGTGCGTTTGATTTCTCATCTTCAAGCCTCCAGTTGACAGGAAACACGCCATATTACTTTGAGGTATCTTCAGATAACGGATCGAACTTCTATCTGTACGCAAGCTACTCCAACAACTACACACTGGGAAGTATGTACGTGAACGGAGCATTCAATGCCACTGCAGACATTCGCTTCACAGTGACTTCAAGCTCACCGGACGAATGGGTAGATCTACACTAATACGTGTACTTTTCATAATGCCAAACCGGCTCCTGAATTTCGGGAGCCGGTTTTTCTTTTAGCGATCAAACTTAAAATCTGTAGACAAAATCGAGATAGGGAATCATAATTCCCCGGCTGGCCGTGCCAACCAAATAAAGCGGTGCAATATCCATCGTGGCATTCTTATTAAACAGGATCCTTGTACCAAAAGAAAATGCAAAATAGATTTCCTGCGACTCAGTGATCGTCGGTTCCCCGTAAACAGGATTCCCCATCAAATCGTACGTTATATTGTCCTCTTCCGTTCGCTTCACATACGGTATCAACCAGTTTTCCGAAACCAGTTGAAACTTGTTCGAAATCCTTTTCATTCCGTTAAGTGTAATGATCGGTAAATTCGTTTCTTGAAATTGCTTGTTGTTCCAGATCAATCCGTAGCCCGCTCCCAGGGTAATATTGTCCTCCTCATTTCCGACGGTAAGCAAGCCGTAAGGAATTCCTCCCGAAATCGGAATGTCGGGAATAAATGTTGTGGCAGCGATTGCTCCCGCGCCCAGATACAGATTCTTGCGGACTTTGAATCCCACTTTCGGAGTAATGTAAAACAATAAAGGAATTACCACTCCCCCACCAAAACTAAAGTTATCCGTGGCCCCGAAATTCGCCGAGTTCGACAGCAAATAGGCGTTCTGGTAGTACCCCTTCCCTTTCCTCAATGGAATGGCCGAGGGCGCAAAAAAGTACCTGGTCGCATTCGGATTGTTGGTCAGATCTTTCTCTCCAAAAATAACCTGAACATCAATCACCTTGTTTCTTGGCACCTCATATCTTTCTACGTATTCCGACGCAAGCACAAAGTTTTCTTCATTCACATCAACGAGTTCACCGGAATAGCGCACGCCTTCTCCCAAGCTGAGAATCACCGAAGTACCGGCATACACGTATTCAATTCTGGTGACTTTCTTTCTGCGAATGTGAATCTCGCCCATAAACTGATCGAAAAACACCAGGGATGTGTCATTTTCCCGGAGGATGGAGCCCACCAGTACATCTCCATGTTTCAGATAAACGAAAGACAAGAGAAGTGAATCCCTGTTGTCTTCATTCTGTCCGTATCCGGTAATGCAGGCAACCAACAGGAACCAGATCAGCAGCAGTTCTTTCATGAAACCAATATTAGCGGAATTTTCACAGTAAATAAATGATATTCATCAGAGAAACAGGCTATTTCCATAAAAAAATGAAAGAAGTTTAAATTCGAAACACATGGCTGATCGTTCTGCACGTTTATCCCTGGAAGCATTTATCTTTGCAGAAATTCACGAAAGCGCATTGAACGTGAGTTTGTAATGATTTTATTCCTATCTTTGCCGTCCCGTTTAAAGAAAAGCGGGATTTTTAAATCATAATTATCAAAATACATTTGTATGAATTCTTACGAAACTGTTTTCATTTTAACTCCCGTTTTGTCTGAAGAACAGGCAAAGGAAGCAGTGCAAGCATTCGAAAGCAAAGTAAAGGAGTTGGGTGGTAAAGTGAACCACAGCGAGAGCTGGGGACTTCGCAAACTTGCTTACCCGATCCAGAAGAAGTCTACAGGCTTTTACTTTTTGACGGAGTTTGCTGCACCTGGAAATGCCATCGCTGAACTGGAAGTAATGTTCAAGCGTGATGAGCGCGTTATGCGTTTCCTCACTGTTAAGATGGAGAAAGATCACCTTGCATACGCTGAAAAGCGTCGTGTTCGCCTGGGTGAAGCAAAGAAACCTGCTGCGGAAGCAGAAGCTTAATTTAAACTGTTAAAAAGAGAAACAATGGCTCAGAATGATATTCGTTATTTGACTCCGATCAACATCGAGATCAAAAAAGACAAATACTGCCGTTTTAAGAAAAGCGGTATCAAGTTCATCGATTACAAGGATGCTGACTTCCTTTTGAAATTGGTGAACGAACAAGGAAAGATCCTTCCACGTCGTATCACAGGAACTTCTGCGAAATACCAGAAGCGTGTGAACAAGGCAATCAAACGTGCACGTCACCTTGCATTGATGCCGTACGTGGCGGATATGTTGAAGTAATTGATCCGATAGCTATCGGATGTAAACAGGACAAATCTATTCGAGATGGAAGTAATTTTGAAGAAAAACGTAGACAACCTTGGCTACGCGAATGAATTGGTTACGGTAAAGCCTGGCTACGGTCGTAACTTTCTGATCCCTCAGGGATATGCGGTTTTGGCAACTGCTTCTGCAAAGAAAGCACACGCTGAGATCATGAAGCAAAAAGCACACAAAGAATCAAAGATCCTTGCTGAAGCGCAGGAACTTGGCACTAAACTGGAAGCGATCAGCGTGAAGATCGTGACTAAAGTTGGTGAGAAAGGAAAAATCTTTGGTTCCGTAAATACGGTTCAATTGTCAGAGGCATTGAAAGCTGAAGGAATTGACGTAGATCGAAAATCATTGAAGATCAAAGATGAGCCTGTCCGTGAGATCGGTGAATACGAAGCAACTGCTAACCTGCACAAAGATGTACAGGCCGTATTCAAGTTCGAAGTGGTAGGCGAATAATACGCGATTTACTTTTTTCAAAAAGCCCTGACGGTCAACGTCAGGGCTTTTTTATTCAACGTTCGAGATGTGAGGATTCCTTAACTTCGTCATCCATGAAAGAAGAATTACTGATCCGTTTTCTATCCTCTTTTGAAGAACTTGGAAAGAAAGACGTGGAAGAAATTGCAAAGCATATTCCCGTCGAAGCTTTCCCAAAAGGAACAATCCTGTTGCGCGAAGGTGAAGTCCCAAAAGCCTGCTATTTCGTTCTTGGCGGCCTGGTTCGTCAGTACCAGATGATCGAAGGTGTGGAAAAAACCACTGAATTCTACACCGCAAAAAACGGCAGCATCTCCTCCTTTCATTTTATCAATCAAACGCCCTCGGATTCTTACCTTGTTTGTCTGGAAGATTGTATTCTGATCTACGGGACCAGAGATGTGGACGCCTCCAACTACGAGAAATTCCCGGTACTGAAAGCCATTACCGGGAAAATGCTCGAATACGACCTGAACAAATCCAAAGAGAAGTTCGCACACTTCATTACCTCCTCTCCAAAAGAGCGCTACCTGCAATTTCTTGCGTCGCACCCCGACCTGGTCAACAGGGTACCACTTCACCAGATAGCCAGTTATCTGGGAGTGACACCCGAATCACTGAGTCGGATCCGGAAACGAATTGTCAGTGAGTAGACGCTTTATTTTTCCCTCCCTTCACGATCAACCAGATTCCCCATCCCACTTCTCCGAGCACCATCGGGAGCATGAATATGGCCTCCAGAGTCGGTTTGTATTCCGGATAGGACGGAACCAGTAAATTTCCGATGTTCGTCAACAAGTAACCGATCCCGGCCAGGAATAAAAGAATCGCCAGAGTTCGTTGTAACCATTGCTTCTGACAAACCAATCGTGAAAGGCTCATCAGATGAAATCCGAAAATGATCAGGCCAAATGACCAGATCGTTTGAAATCCATTCAGATAGAAAGCAAGGCTATCGTTTGCTTCCGATGTGGATTCAGATGATGCCGGAATGGCGAGCACCAGGAAAATGATCGCCGCTGCCAATACAGCTGAATACACATAGCGCAATCCCGCAGTGAGGATCGACAAAGAACGATTTTCCGAACCATAGATCCGGGTTACACCCCAGGAAACCAGCAGGTCACAGATCAAAATAACTCCCCAACCAAGAACTGCCCATTTAAAGGGAGTTTTCATGAGTACCATCTTCGCATTTAGCTGATCACCATTCTCCGAAAATAGAGGGATCAAAACTGCACTCATTACCAATCCGGCAATCACGGCCATCGTGAGAATAGCTGTTCCGGTCAATATGGAAATACGTCGCTAAGAATTTGTTTGCACGTAGGTTGCGTTCATCATCGTTCATTTAAAGGATTGATGAGGCAAAGTTAGATCAGCAATCTCGCTTATCTCCTTGACTTTCGTCAAGAAAGACTTTTTCGGATTTTTTTTCGTTTCATCCTTCCATTCATCTATCTTTAAATCATGCGACAAAACCTCAACATCATCACGCTGGGAGTGGCCAACCTGAACAAGGCACTCGATTTCTATGAAAAGGGACTCGGCTGGGAAAAATCACCAGCCAGTCAGGGAGATATTGCTTTTTTTCAATTAGGCGGCATTGTGCTGGCCTTGTATCCACGCGAAGCACTGGCCGAAGATGTTACGATTTCGCCTGAAGGCAGTGGATTCTCCGGAATTACAATGGCTTACAATGCAAAATCGGAGGAAGAGGTCGACCGGGTATTGCAGGAAGTTGAAACACTCGGGGCTGAAATCGTGAAATCTGCCGAAAAAGTGTTCTGGGGTGGATATAGCGGTTATTTCAGAGATCCGGACGGACATCTGTTTGAAGTAGCCTTCAATCCGTTTGTGGAATTTGATGAGAACGACAATCTTAAGCTCTGATGAGCTAAACATCACTTTTGAAGAAGTAATCCTCTTTCCCTATTTTTACCATGTATACCTAATTATCATGCGCATCAAAAGACCAATATTCTCCATCCTGCTGGTAATTGTACTACACAATACAGCGATTGCTCAATCTTCCATTGAATTGGGAATGGGACCCTGCCAAATGTTACGCCCCTACTGGCCTGAAGAACGTTATGATGATAACTTTGCAATTACCCTCGGCTACCATCATGCGTTTAAACTGAGCGAGCATTGGCACCTTCAACCCGGATTTAATCTGTTGTATTACCGTATGCAGTACAACATTTTTCTTACCCATCAGAGCTTTGGTTTTAGCTACATTACATCTGAAAAAACCACCCATGATTATATTTCCTTTACCCTGCCACTATTTGCAGAATGCCGCTTCAAACATTTTGGAATCTACGCCGGACCATGCCTCGAATACAAATTGTACGAGGTACAAACTGGTGGTAATTATGAAAAGCATGGAGATTACAAACGCACTTTTTACAACCCTGACTTCCTGAAAAACGGCAACAACATTCTTGGACAATTGGGTGTTTCCTGGTGGATCAAACCCTACCTTACGCTTAATGCCCTGGCATCCTACGGAAAACAACTGCGCTATGGGTGGCTTTCGCTCAGCTACGTCTTCCGGAAGAAGGCCTCTGAATAAAAGAAAACTTCCCGGCGAAAGGAAGTTTTCAATAAAATACAGGTGCTAGAATCCCAATGAATCATCAGCACTTGGTCCGTAACTTCCCGGAATCGGAATTTCGTTCAGTCGCAGGTAAACTCCCAATTGTGCGCGATGATGAATAATCTGACTGATCGCCATCCGAACTACCTCAATCTTGGGCGAAACAGAATAAACGGTATCCCCGCTTCGCAAGGTCCAGTTTTCACCGAACACCTTTGTACTCTCCTCCGTCAAGGCCTCAATTCCTGACTTCGCTCTTTCGTCAAACAGGTCCATCAGTTCCTTGTTTGTCTTTACTTCAGGAATCTGATACGTGCTGTTCTGGAAATCAAGTTCATCTGTCGTCAGAGCCATTTCCACCCAACCTGGTAAATCCGCGATATGTATGGCCAATTTACCCAGCTCAAGGCTCTTTTCATGCGGTTTCCAATCGGCCTTCTCCATGGGAACGATGAACAGGAATTTTCGCGTGGTTTCCATCTCTTCCCTGAATTGCTTTCTTACATAATTCAATAAATCCATGTGTCTGTTTTTTGTTCGGTCCAAATGTATCCTCTCGGAATGACAGAATATGTCAGGGGTAATGCAAGCAAGCCAAAAAATATTGACCGGACCCCACTTCGCAAAGCCCAACCCTCGTGGTATTATTCCTCAGAAGCAAAAAGTAGCATTTGAAAGCAGAGATTCAACTCCTGAAATTCCTACCTTAGAGCATGCGCTTGCTGCTATTCATACTAACTTCATTGCTCGTTCAAACTTCCCTGGCCCAGGACACGCTTTACCTTGATCCGGATCATGGACTGTTGAACACCTCTATCACACAACTGTTCACCCTGTATGAGTCGGAAGAGGACATTGACATAAACACCTTTCTATCGAACCCGGGGAAGCTGGAAAAGCGCGACCTGAAAAGTTCTGTGGAAAACCTTGATTTTACCACACATACCTTTTTCATCGACTTTGTGTTGGTTAACCGGACAAACCGGATTCAACAACTGGTTCTGGAAACAGCCAGACCGATCACCAACACCGTTGACCTCCTAGATCCCAACGGTCAACTCATTGCGCGTTCCGGTGACGGTGTTCCGTTTTCACAGAAGAACATTCAATCAAACCGAAGTGTCCTTCCGATTACTGTTGAAGCCGGCAACACTCAACGCTACATCCTGAAATTGTCCAGCGACGGAGAGATCATCAGCCTGCCCATCATCTTCTGGGAACAACCGGTCTTTGAGCGACAGGAACGCATGCAGCAATTCTTCTTCGGAATTTTCTACGGCGTATTCATTTTCGTGATCATCATCTATTTCAATTTTTACGTCCTCCTTCGCGATCGATTGTTCCTGCTTTATACGATCTATGTGTTCTGTTCGGGATCGCTTCAGTTTGTACTCGATGGATACGGTCATCAATACCTCTTTCGTTCCGGCGGATACTTCACGCAACACCAGGTGATCATTGTTGCAGGCCTGACCGTGTTCTTTGCACTTCTCTATGCCGTTCGCTACCTGGAATTAAACGGACGCATGCGAACGATTACCCTGTCATTTGCCGGACTCACCATGCTAACCATTCTACTTTCATTGATTCCGGGCAAGGTCTACGAGCTCTGTTACCCGTTGATCAACGGATTCAGTTTTCTCGGCGTATTGTTCCTCTTCATCGTCGCCTTCCGGATCCGACGTCACAACCCGAAGATCAGCCGCCTGTTCCTCATCGGACTATTTACCCTGATGGCCGGAGCCGTGATCTTCATTCTCGGTAATTTCAGTGTTATTGACATTCCTGCTCTCACACAGAATTCACTGAAAGTCGGAACGCTGATCGAGATCATCTGTCTCTCCATTCTCATGGCCGGAAAGTACAAGACACTCCAGGAAGAGAAAGAAATTGCACAGCGTCAACTCCTGCTGGAACTGGAAGAGAAAAACCGAATTGTTTCCGAGACCAACATCCGACTGGAAGAAGAAGTCAAAGCACGTACGAAAGAGATCGAGCAGCAACGTCAATTATTGAAAGAGAAGAACGACGACATCGTGGCCAGCATCAAGTATGCGGAGCGCATTCAGAAGGCTGTACTTTCCAATGAACAGAAATTTAAAAGTATCCTGCCCGAATCCTTCGTGGTGTACCAGCCAAAGGATATTGTCAGCGGTGATTTCTTCTGGATCGAACGCCTTTCCACTACTGACGATTCACCCAGGGGACTGATCGTGTATGCCACTGCTGATTGCACAGGGCACGGCGTTCCGGGAGCATTTGTCAGTATTATCTGCAACAACCTTTTAAAGATCGGAAAATCGAGAAGCGACGTCAATACGCCCGGGGAAGCACTTGATTTTGCTAATGATGAGATCAACCGAACATTGAACAGCGAATATTCGAATGAAAGTATCCGTGACGGCATGGATATCGCATTGTGCGCCATTGATCCTGTAAATCGTATTTTGCATTTTGCCGGAGCCAAAAACAGCCTGTACATTGTGCGCAACGAAGAACTCATTGAAATAAAGGGTGATCGCCAGGGAATCGGTTACACCGAACAAGAAACGCCACAACCTTTCACCACGCATACTGTTTCCCTTCAGAGCGGAGACATGCTGTATACCTTCTCGGATGGTTACCCGGATCAATTCGGTGGTCCGGATGGCAAAAAGTTTACCACCCGTCGCCTGAAGAATCTGCTGCTTTCCATTGCGAAGGAACCGCTGAATCACCAGCAATCAACGCTTGAAAATAGCTTCGATATCTGGAAAGACGAGGCAGAACAACTGGATGACGTCCTGCTGATCGGGGTCCGTATCGATTGAGCCGCACCGGAAATGGTTATCTTTACCCCATGCGAATACTCGTTGCGATGTTGCTTTTCTTGCTGTTGGGCTCCTGCGGAGAAACCACCCGGGAATGCTGCGACATCAGTCACGATGCGGAAGATCACATCATTGCGCCAACGATTGAGTACGCCAAACATTTCGACCTGGAATTCACCGAAGAAGGATACAAGCTGTACCTGCTCAATCCTGACACCGGTGAGCGGGAAAAAACCTTTCTGATCGACCCGGACAAACGCTACGATCTCATCAGCCTCACATCCACATTGAACGGCATGCTTTCGATCCTTCAAACAACTGATCATCTGAAGGGCATCTCGGATATTCAATACGTTTACGACGGCAAGATCCGACGCATGTACGAAAAGGGAAGCATTCTGGCTTACGGTGATGAAACCAGTCACTCCCTCGAAAAGATCATTGCCAGTGGTGCAAACACAATTCTCTACAGCGGATTTGGCGACGAATTCCCAAACAGCAGCCAACTGGAGAAATTAGGTTTTGAAATCATTCCCATTTACGACTGGCGCGAAACACATCCGCTCGGAAAGGCTGAATGGATCAAGCTGGCTGGTATCCTCACCGGGAAAGAACAGGAAGCCATCGACTATTTCGAGGACGTCAAAAAAGCCTACCACGCAACAAAGGAACTGGTGTCCGACGTAGACCATCGTCCGACTGTTATTTCCGGCAATCTACTGAATGATATCTGGTATGCTCCTGCCGGTGATAGCTACATGGCACTCCTGATGAAAGATGCCGGAGCGACCTATACGCACGCGAACCAATCCGGAACAGGAAGCCATGAATTCAGCATTGAAGAAATCCTTCAATACGATCGTAACACCGATTTCTGGATCAATCCGGGTATCGGAACCAAACGACAGATCGACAAACTGAACCCGCACGCAAAGCACCTGAAAGCTTACGACAACATCTATTGTTATTCGTCCAGCATGAATAAGTTCTGGGAACGAAGCGCGGCTGAACCGCACAAAGTTCTTTCCGACCTCATTCATATCTTCCATCCGGAAATCAAGTCGATTGACACGTTTCATTTCTATCAAAAGATCGAATAGTGCGTACGCAATCGCGACATACCTGGCTTTTGCTGATCTGTGCGCTTCTCGTGCCGGTACTGGCTGTTATTCACTTGTTTTCAGGACAGATCGACATTCAGGCTTCTGAGTTTTATGAGGCACTCACCAACTTCGATCCGGAAAACAGTCATCATCTGATCGCCCGGGAAATCCGCGTTCCCCGCATGCTCATTGCCCTGATTGCCGGAGGAGCATTGTCCGTGGCCGGGTTACTCATGCAAACGTTGTTCAATAATCCGTTGGCTGGTCCGTACGTTCTGGGGATCAATTCCGGAGCAAGTCTTTTTGTGGCTTTCAGCTTCATGACAGGCCTCCCCTTGCTTTCAGGCGACTTCGGCACAGTTGGCAGTGCCTTGTTGGGTGCTTTCCTTTTCGGATTGATCATCATGAGTTTCTCCTACGTGGTAAAGTCCCATGTATCCCTGTTGCTGATCGGGCTGATGCTCGGCAGTTTTACGAGTGCACTCGTTTACATCCTTCAATCGGTGAGTAGCGCCGAAGAACTGAAAGCTTTCACAATGTGGGCCATGGGATCGCTTCAACATGTTGAACTCAGTAAAATTCCTGTCGTACTCGGCCTGTTCCTCCTCGGAATTACCGGAACTTTCTTCCTTGTAAAACCGCTGAATGCGATGGTCATTGGCGAACGGGATGCCCATCTTCTGGGAATCAACATTCGTGTGGTACGCGTACTTATCATCAGCATCACTGCGCTGCTTACCGGTGTGATCACCGCCTACTGCGGACCGATTGCTTTCGTCGGGCTGGCAATCCCCAACCTTGTACGGATTCTGTTCAAAACACAGCGCCACGGCATTCTTCTTTTCGCAAGTGCCCTGATCGGCGGACTCTTTCTTTTGCTGAGCGACATCGTTCTGCAACTACTCGAAGGGATCATCTACATCCCGATCAATGCCTTCACCTCACTGATCGGTGCTCCGTTTGTCGTATTTATTGTATTGAAACGTCTCACATGATCCGCTTTCAAAATGCACATATCGGCTATCGGGAAGTACTGCTGAACATTGCGGATCTTCAGCTCGGGCGCGGACAATTGTACATCCTTGCAGGAAGGAATGGTTCCGGAAAATCGACACTACTAAAAACCATCATCGGTCAGCAATCGTTACTCACCGGCGAATTGCTGATCAACGATCTTCCGGTCAAAACATTGAACGAACGCCAGGTCGCCCATGAGCTTTCCTTTGTTCGCTCGACTTTTCCCAATGTGGATTTTCTGAAAGTGGAGGACTACGTAGCCCTGGGAAGGACGCCTCATACCAATGCACTCGGACGTTTACACCCCAACGATTACGCGCAGGTTGATCAGGCTTTTGCTGCATTGGAAATCGAACACCTGAGAAATAAATTCACCACAGATCTGAGTGATGGTGAACGCCAGCTTGTAGCAATTGCCCGGGCAGTAGCACAGGAAACCGGCATTATTTTGCTCGACGAACCAACCGCCTTCCTGGATTACACCAACAAATCACGAGTGCTTGAACTGTTGAAAAAGATCTGCAGTGAACAAAACAAGTGCATTGTGCTTTCCTCCCACGACATCGAGCTTTCCGTGGAATCATCCAGCCCATTCCTCGTGATTGATCCGAATGAGAAGAACCTTGTACTGCTTCCTCCACCCGTTCGAAAGGAAGAAGTGATCGCAAGGGCATTTTCCTGATCGGCTCCGAGCGCGATAAACCCTATATTTGCAGTCTATGATCAGTGTTTCCGAAGCATTTGAACGCATTACGCAGCACGTTCCGGTCGCCGGAAAAATACGTGTGCCACTTGTCGAAGCTGCCGGATCCATCCTGGCTGAAGACGTGCATGCTCCCATTCACATGCCCCCCTTTGACCAATCTGCAATGGATGGTTACGCGTTACACCTTCATGACTCCCAGGAATACGAACTCGTCGATGAGATCAAAGCCGGAGATCATGCGCAATGCTTGCTTAAACCCGGCCAGGCTGCCCGCATTTTCACGGGAGGCATGGTTCCCGAAGGAGCCAATGCCGTGGCAAAACAGGAAATCGTTTCCCGGGACGGAACTCACATCACCATTCATGAAGCCGTTTCACCTGCCGAAAACATCCGGCCCAAAGGAGAACAAATTACTCCCGGAGAAATCGCTATGAAGAAAGGTACTCCACTCAATCCCGGAACGATTGGATTTCTGGCGACACTTGGAATTACAGAGATATCCGTCTATCAACCGCCACGCATAACCTTACTGGCTACCGGTAACGAACTTGTTCCTCCGGGAACACCTTTGACTCCCGGAAAGATCTACGAATCCAATACCCTCATGCTCAAAAGTGCCCTGAGCGAGCAAGGACTCGAAGCAACTATTCGTTTCGTAGCCGATGATTACAACAAAACACTGGAAGTGCTGAGGGAAATTCTGGCAACTTCGGATCTGGTGCTGGTCACCGGTGGAATTTCAGTCGGCGATTATGATTTTGTCGGAAAAGCACTGAACGAAATCGGTGCTCACACGCATTTTTACAAAGTAAAGCAGAAACCAGGAAAACCCCTCTATTTCGGGACCCATGATCAAACAGTGATTTTCGGGATTCCAGGGAATCCCGCCGCTGCGCTCACCTGTTTTTACGTATACGTGCGGCATGCCCTGAATGCGATGCGTGGTGCCGGGAAAGGACTTTTCCGCGTCAAAGCCCAACTCAAAAGTACCCTTCACAAAAAAGCCGGACTCACGCATTATCTCAAGGCCTCATACGACGGAGAAACCGTTGAAATCCTTCCGGCCCAAAGCTCGGCGATGCTCAGCTCTTTTGCCATTGCCAATTGCCTTGTCGTTGCAGATGAGGAAAGAGAAGAATGGATAACCGGAACAACTGTTGAGGCAATCCTCCTCCCCCAATTCTAGCATGACAACCGGCGGCATTATACTGTGTGGCGGAAAAAGTTCGCGGATGGGCACCGATAAAGGTCTGATGCTTCATCGGGGAAAACCTATGGTTTTGCACCTTATCGAATTGCTGCAAACATTTGAAATGCCGGTGATCCTCGTTGCCAATAACCCCGACTACCAAAAATTCGGGCTGAAGGTAGTAGAAGACGAATATCCGGAAATCGGTCCGCTCGGAGGATTGCACGCCGGCCTGAAAGCCTCTGCTTCCGACATCAATATTGTGCTGGCCTGCGATACGCCTCATATTACACCTGAACTGATCCGCTATTTGATTGACGAGGTTCCGGACAAGGAAGCAGTTGTTCCCGAATTGAACGGTCGCCTCCATCCGCTTACAGCTGTGTATCGGAAAACGGCTCTGCCCGCTATCAAGCAACAGATTGATCAGGAGCAATACCGTCTGAGAGATCTTCTCACTCTCATCAATTCTCGTATCTTAGACCTCACCGGCCATCCGCACTTCGGCAACGAATATCTGTTTGCCAACATTAACACCCCGGAGGAAGCCGGAAAATGGGAAGTGACAGTACACACGCGCTATTTCGGAATGATTGCAGAACAACTGGACAAAACGGAAGAAAACATTCCGCTGGAAGCCTTCCGCAGTGAAGTAGACCTGCGAAATTTCTTTGAACAACGCTATCCCGTACTGTCATCTATGAGTTATTTGATCGCAGTAGATCAGGAACTGGCTGAAACGCTGAATCCCGATCAGAAACCTGCAGAAATTGCATTGCTTCCTCCCTTCGCCGGAGGATAAAAAAGAACTATGAAAAACTGCTTTAAAGAAGGACCGATTTCCCCGGATTTTATTGCCGAATCCATCGCCCACCATCAGGTCAAAACAACAATCGGCGCACACCAGATCTTTCTCGGACAGGTCCGAAACGACATTATTGACGGGAAAGAGGTAGCCGCTATTGAGTATTCCGCACACGAAGAAATGGCAAACAAGGAGTTTCATGCAATTCGGGAAGAAGCATTCGAACAATTCGACCTGACCTGCATGCATATCTATCACAGCCTGGGAAGCGTAAAAGCAGGAGAAATCTGTCTTTTCGTTTTTGCCTCCTCCCCACACCGAAAAGCGGCACAGTCAGCCATCGAGTTCCTTGTTGAAAATATCAAATCACGCGTTCCGGTCTTCGGCAAAGAAGTCTTTACGGATCAAACACATACCTGGAAAGTAAACACATAATCATGGTCGATATTACACACAAATCCTCCACATTACGCCAAGCCATTGCCGAAGCAACTGTCCTTGTCAGCCAGCAAGCCACCATTGACGCACTCGAAAACAACATGGTTCCCAAAGGGAATGTTTTCGAGATGGCTAAAACGGCGGGACTTTTCGCGGTAAAACGCACTTCGGATATGATCCCGGATTGCCATCCTTTACCGGTGGAATTTACGGCTGTCACATATCGGATTGAAGGACTTGCCGTACACATTAGCATGGAGGTAAAAACCGTGTACAAGACCGGCGTGGAAGTTGAAGCCATGCACGGCGTCAGTGTGGTCGCCCTGACCATGTACGATATGCTGAAACCCATTGACAAAGGAATTCAAATTCAAAATATTCGTCTGGTCAGCAAAAAGGGAGGAAAATCCGACTTCCTCGATCAATTCAGAAATGATCTGAAAGCGGCGGTCATTGTGTGTTCCGACACCATTGCGGCAGGACAAAAAGAAGACAAAGCAGGAAAAGCAATCGTCGAAAAACTGGAAAACTACCAGGTAGAAATCATTGATTACGGAGTAATTCCTGACGAGGCTCAGGTTATCGAACAGCGCTTCCTTCAGCATTGCGATAAGGGAACTGATCTCGTTATTTTCACAGGAGGGACCGGCCTTTCTTCCCGGGACATCACCCCTGACACCATTGCCCCTCTTCTCGATCGCGAAATGCCTGGTGTCATGGAGGCAATGCGCAGTTATGGTCAGGATCGCACTCCGTTCAGCATGCTTTCCCGCGGAGTTGCAGGCGTTAAAGATGAGACGGTTGTATTGACACTTCCCGGCTCCACCAAAGGTGCCAGTGAGTCGATGGATGCAGTGTTCCCTTCACTCCTGCATGTCTTTCGTATTTTCAAAGGAGCAAGACACGACTAATATCACTTGCAGAAAATACTGACACACAGCCAGGTATATCTACCTGATTTTATTTTCCGCCCTTGTCATTCATCTCTTTTTGTGTAGTATAGCACTGAATACTAACATACTACACGATGAAAAGATTAATTACTTCTTTGAGCGTATTCACGCTTTTGACACTCTCTTCTGTTGCCTACACACAGAACTACTGTGTAGAACCGAGCGGAGAATTACTCGGAACCATCCATCAACTGGAGGCACAGGGCTATACGCTGACCGACATCCAGTGTACGCAAGTTAACTATCTGGTGGAACCAACCCCTCCTTATGTTAACCGCATCATCAACGTAACCATGCGTGAGATCCAGTGTCCGGAAAACGATCTTATGGGAATGCCATGTATCCTGCTGAGCACAGCACATTTCACTGCGGAAGAGATTGTACAAAATGAAGCGGGAACCACACGCCAGACCAATATTTCCCAGATTATCATTGCCTACTAAAGATAACAGGGAACACCGCCGCAGCTAAGCAAAGCGAATGGAGTTGAACTTCATTCGCTTTTTTTATGCTCCATGTTTGAAGTTTACCGGGAGAAGATAGTTGAATTCTTGAATCCCTTGGAGTATCTTTAGCGCAAGATGCACGAATCATCCCCTCTTATTGACACGTTCGGTCGCGAACACGATTATTTGCGAATCTCGCTGACGGAGCGCTGCAATCTCCGTTGTTTTTACTGCATGCCGGAAGAGGGAGTTCAACTCCGCGATAAAGCGGAATTCATGACTGCTGAAGAGACCATTGCCATCGCAAAGACCTTTGTAGACCTGGGCATCCGAAAAATCCGACTTACAGGTGGCGAACCGCTCATCAAACGCAATGCAGAACTGATCATACGTGCTCTGGGAGAATTGCCGGTAGAACTGACGCTGACGACCAACGGTGTGCTGGTAGATCGCTACCTGGAATGTTTCAAGGATGCCGGGATCCGTTCGGTGAATGTCAGCCTTGATTCGCTGATTCAGGAACGCTCCGATCGCATCTCCCGACGTAATTATTTTTCATTGGTTCGAAGAAATATTGATCTGCTGTTAAGCGAAGGGTTCGAAGTAAAGATCAATGCCGTGATCATTCGGGGGGAAAATGACGATGAGATCGCCGATTTCGTTCGTTGGACAACAAAAGATGCAGTTCATGTGCGCTTCATTGAATTCATGCCCTTCGACGGAAACAACTGGAATTGGGAAAAGAAAGTGTCCTACCGGGAAATTATGCACGTCGTTGATGAGGCATTTGGCTCCGATGCCTATACTTCTCTTCCCGGAAAACCTCACGACACCGCCCGAAATTTCCAACTGCATGACGCACCAGGCACCTTCGGAATCATCAGTACAGTCACCAATCCTTTTTGCGACACGTGCAATCGCATTCGACTGACAGCAGACGGAAAAGTAAAAAACTGCCTCTTTTCCAACGAGGAGATCAATCTTCTGAAAGCCCACCGTGAAGGCCAGCCTATCAATACACTTATCCGCGACGCTATTCTTGCAAAAAAAGAGGAACGTGCGGGACACCCGCCTTTCACAGATGAAAACGTGTCGCAGCTCCGGAACCGCGCTATGATTACAATAGGGGGATGATCCGTTACTTTTCCGCATCCCGGTGTTATAACAATGACTATGCGCTATCTGTTCCTTTTTATACCGATCTTCTGGGCCTGTACGCCGAAGGCCAATTCTTCTCCGGATCTTCCTGCTGAGTTGCCATCGCCTCCCGACTCTCTGCAAATCGACTCGGTTGCACTTGGGATCAATTTTGAACCTAAAGGTTCCTATAACGCACTGAAAATCTCCATCAAAAAGCGAATGGACAATGGTCAGAACTCCGGGGAAGATCTAGAACACTACCTCATCAATGAGATCATTCCATTCTGGTACGGAACTCCCTGGGATTTCAACGGCTACACAGCTGTTCCCCATGAAGGAGTGATCGCCTGTGGCTATTTCGTCTCAACCACGCTGCAACATGCCGGACTAAACATCAACCGCTATCATCTTGCGCAGCAAGCCGGTCTCGACGAGGCCAAATCCCTTGCAATCACCGACAATCATTACGAAACCATTTACGGAATTGACCAGCTCGAAAAAATATTGAAGGAACGTTATTCGGATGGGCTTTACTTCGTTGGCCTCGACAATCATGTGGGGTACTTGTACATCAAACAAGGTGAATTCTATTTCATCCACTCAAATTACATCGAAAACCGCGTAATGATCGAAAAAGCACTTTATGCTCCTGCTTTTCAAAGCAATATCTATGTATTGGCAGACATCACCAACAACGAAGCATTGGTTGAAAAATGGCGAAAGGGAGAAGTTGTGAAAGTCGTTCGTGATTAACGCAGAATTTGTAGCTTTAGAATCATGAATGATACCGTACTTCTCAGCATCACCGTATTTTCTGTGATCGGACTTTTCGTTTTCGGAATGCTGCATATCAAGAAAATGCTGCGCGAAGAAAAATCCGTGCTGCGTGCCATTGCACTTCCGCTGATCGTTGGTTTTATTCTCGCCGTGATCCTACTTTTTGTATCCTTCGGAATGATGTAGCGATAAAAAGAAACCCTGCCAATCGACAGGGGTCTCTTAATTAGTGATGATGTCCACCCGGACCATGTACGTGTCCGTGGGAAATTTCTTCTTCCGTTGCCTCTCTAACGTCAACAACAGAACCTTTAAAGTGCAGATCCTTTCCTGCCAGCGGATGGTTAAAATCCATTGTTACGGCTTCATTACCGATTTCAACGATCATACCCTGCAATGGATTTCCATGCTGATCCTGCATTGGCAACATTGCACCAACGCGAACCACCTCTTCATTGAAAACACCGTCCACAACAAATACATCGCGAGGAACAGGTACTACGGCGTCTTCGTTACGTGCGCCATATGCGTCTTCACTGGCAAGTTCAAATTCAAATTCTTCTCCGGCAGACATCCCTTCCAATTCCCGTTCAAAACCAGGGATCATCATTCCCACTCCGGCAATGTAAACCAGTGGATTTGTCTCATCAGCGGAATCAACCTGCTGATTTTCAACAGTGAGAACATACGTTACAGAAGGTACTGTGTGCTTTGTAATTTTCATAGTGTTGCTTTACATTTTAAACAAAGGTGGGGATTATTCTACTGGTATCATAGCAGATACGGAAATATTCATTGAGGCCCGGCTGATATTCATTTGAGTTCACGGAAGCCTTTGGAATACGTTATACTATATATACAGCGTACCAAAAAACTACCAGATTATGCCACGACAATTGACATATTTTCCGTTTGCTGCTCTTTTTTGCCTGTTCTTGTTTGCAGGATGTAAAGACCCTGCCATTGAACCTGATAATTCAAGTACTGAAGAAACAGCGCAGCAAACCACAGAAAACACGGACTGGGATTTCGGTCCGGTTACCGATTGTGACGAAACGCTCAGCGCTTTCGAACTTAAAGAACTTTGGGAAATGATGAACGCCAAAGTTTACCATGAAAAACACATCTGCTTTACCGGTTATGTGCTCAGCAACGAGACGTACGGCGATCTTGTTCAGGGAAGTATTGCATTTGAACCGTTTACGGATGAGGATGTAATAATCCCTGCTGTTTACTGCCAGTTTACCGGCCTTAACGGGGTAACATTCCTTGACTATGAGGTAGGTGAACGCATTGAAATCATGGGAAAACTGTTGTGCATTGACAACGACAACAAGCACAACTTTATGTTCGCCAAGTGCAGTTTACCTGCGAGGTAGAACATGCGGAGACTTTACTTTCATTACTATACGATCGTAAGCGAGGTAAATGCCATCGGCTTTTACGATCGGTTTCGTGAAAGATTCATGCACAAATGGGGAAGCATATTCCACTTCCCCGTTTTGCGTATTCAATAGGATGAATTCGGAACGTGTCTGCAAAAAAATGTGCCCGTCATGTACAGTTGGGTCACTGATTCTGTAAAACGGATGGTCGAATTTCCAAAGCACTTCCCCGTTTGAAGGGTCAATACGAAAGAGAACACTATCCGCAATAGCCATGGTTACACCATCTTCATGAAAAATGCCGGTGAATTGGTATTCGTTGGTTCTCCAGACTTCGTCAAGGTTTTCTTTTTCCAGTCCCTTTAATGTACGTTTCGCCAGGTCGCACACGATCAATGTGTTTCCCGCCAACACCGGCGCCGGGTAATAAGCAGACGACTGACAGAGTTCCTGTCGCTTCAGTTCCGTTCCGTTCCTTAAATCAAAAACGACAAGGTTCCCGATAGCGTTGATCCCGTAAACCCGATCGTTATCCACGCAGTATCCAAAAACAGGTGGAGCGCCTTCTTCTTCGTGCCACACGATCACCCCATCCTTGTCCAGACAAAGCATCGACTTGTCCCGGGTGTTGACCAGCAAGTCATCTCCTACGAGCGTAATCTTGTTAAGTACATCATCGTCGAATTTTGCAGGAACCGACCATATCACTTTTCCATTCTGCTTATCAATTTTCAAAATGTTTCGATCCACCCCATTGACATATAGAAACCCTTCATCCTGTGCGATCGGATGAAAAAAGCCATTTGCGTTCATATAAGCATCCGATTTCCAACTAATCATACCACTTTCCCGATCGAGTGCCACCAGAGTATTCCCTACGGTCCCCAGATAAAGATTGTTTTCATCAATCGCCATCTGTTGATTTACATATCCGCCATCCATCCGACGAACCCACTCGAAATCACCCTCAATACTATTTACCGAATAACCTGCCTTGCTGCCGTCTTTTCCACGATCCAACGTCACTTCCTGCCACGCAATTTTGAGCAATCCGCGATCCTTCTTCCATTCAAGTACTTCATGAATCTCATCGGGAATTTCTGCCTCGAACGATTGAAGGATTAATTGATGATCACGTTTCTTGTAGACCCAGGTTCCGAGCTTCAATGGTTGGTCCGATCCGATCTCACCGGCCAAAAAATGACCGTCTTTACGAAGTTCAATCCATTTCTTGCGTTCCTCTTGTTGACCGGAATCGAAAGCCACCACAATTTCCCAATATCCAGTGCACTTTTGCGCCACTGAAATGCCTGAATAAAGCAACATCATCAGGGCAATCAGGAAAATTTTAGGGAATCCGAACATGGAACAAAAATAGCATTTTCGGCACGGTTGACGCTTCTGTCACTAAACTGTCCGCTATCACTGCTTTACAAAACGGCCGAACGAGGTCCTTCCTGAAGTATCGTTGATCCGCAATAAATAGATTCCGGGAAGCAGATCAGAAATATTCAACTGCATTTCCTGGGCGTCCATTTTCCCGGAACGCACCACCTTACCGTTCAACCCACAGATTTCCCAATTGCCGCTTCCCTCAACACATTTCCAGTAAATCGTCCCAGCCGATGGGTTCGGATAAATGCCGAGTTCTGTTTGCATCAATTCGCTAAAGCCCATCGAACAAACGGTGGAAGGTTGGTTCCCGAGTGCATCAAGTTGATTGGCAAATATGTCAGTCATGTTCGCAGCCCTGAGATCTCTCGCTGCTATCGAATGACCGTTGTCCGCGCAATCATTCTGGTACTCGTAGTTTTCTATGATCTCAGCCTGATAAAAGGGAAACTGAGCCGAAATTCCCTGAAAGAACAGATCGAGTCCTTTATTCCCGTATGCGAAAGGATAGAAATAATAGGGCTGACAAATATTCACAGCTCCGTAGCATTCGTAACTGAGTCGTCCGAGCAGCCTTCCGTAATTGTAGTGAACAATGATATCAGAGCCCTGATGGAAGGTGTACAAAGCAAGATCATTCGTCTCACTCACATCCACAATATCCGACTGCAAAAGCCCACCGAAAAAATTCCCCACGCCCCGTACAGAAGCATCATACGTTCCGAGATGTAAATCGCCATCTACAGAACCAAGGTCCGGTCGCGTAAGCGAGATGGGCGTCGGAATGCAAGAATATGTGTACATATCCGAATCAGGCGAAGGTGCATCGGCAATTGCTCCACAATTTAACGGCTTTTCTGACGCATCTGTCAGAAATGCTGTAGTCATGGAAACAAACGCCCCGGCACTCTCTCCCACAAGAAAGACATTGGTGTAGTCGGTGGAATCCTGCAAGTAACGCGACTTCATATAGCGGATCGCTCCCTTCACATCCTGCATGGCACGGAAATTTGCCCTGTACACTTCTGCGCTGTCCGAAATGTAAGCACAGGGATTCGAAAGTGTGGTGCTGTTGCAGGCCAGATACATGGTATAGTTGCTCGCCTTGTGCATCCCCAGACGATAATTCACATTTGCCACCACATACCCCCGCTGCACAAGGTAGCGCGAAAGGTAAACCAGGTCCGCATCTTCTTTCGAACCAGCTATCCATGCCCCACCATGGACCAATACCGCTATCGGACGGTTGCAATACCCATTCCTCGGCGTATAGATATCCATCAACAAATCGACATTGTTTCCGGCGTAATCCACAGCGCTTCCATACGAAACATCTATGGTGCTGTCATAACTGAATTGGGGCGTTGTGTACGGAAGTTGTGCAAAGGTCGTAACCGGAAAGGTCACAAAAATTGCGAAGCGCAAAAGGTGAAGAATGGTTTTCATAGACGGAAATATACGGCAAATTTTGGGAGAAAAAACAATGTTAACCTCTTCTAATCAGGAATTAACAATTTGAATAATCAATGGACGATCCGATCGGGAATTGCATACTTGAGCGACAATTCTTTCATTTTCCTGTGAAATGCCTCACGGTAAAAATGAGGCAATTCCTGACTGTGATCAAAATAACGATGATAGCGTTCCGAAAGTTCGGGAAAGTGCTTTTCCACCGCTCCCAACACCAACGTTTTGCTGTCGGCTTTGTCGTTTCCGAATAACGTGATCGTGGAAGGCATGACATAGCGTGCGTCCGCTTCCCTGAACGCTCCGAACATGTGCTCCAGGTGTTCGGCAGTATCCGAAATGAATGGGAGCAATGGCATCAAACTAACTCCACTCAAAAATCCTGATTCACGCGCTTTCCTCAGCGTTTCCAGACGGACGGAAGGTTTCGGCGCTCCCGGTTCGAAGACCTTCCCCACATGATCATCCAATGTAGAAAAAGAAAACGTTATGAACGAACCGCTGATCCGACCCTCCAGGTCTTTGGGAATAATTGCTTCGTGATCAATCTCCTCCAGTAGGTCAAAATCACGTTCGACAAGATCCGATTTTGTAATGATGTGTACCGGAAAACGGTATTTTAACAACAACTCCAGCGCCTGCCTTGTCAGCTTGTATGATTTCTCAAGACCAAGATAGGGATCGGTGGCCGAAGATAGTACCACAATCCCCTGCTGATTCTTTTTAGCCCGGTTAAATAACTGACGATCCAGCAACTCAATCGCATTGATCTTTACGGAAAGGGATGTTTCAAGATTACTACCGTATTTACTTCCTCGGATATAACAATACAGACAATTGAAAGCGCAACTGCTATAGAGATTGGCCGTGTAATCATCGAGAAACCATGCATCCCTGTGTTTCTTTATGTTCAGGACGCTCTTTACTTCAATTTCACGCGGCATTGCCGTAGTTTACGGGATCTGGAAATTGATGTTCACATTCGGTGATGCGGTTCCTTCAGGTGAAAGTGTAAATGGCACGTCAAAGCTACTGTTCATATAATCACCACTGGAAAAGTTGAAATCTCCGTTCTCATCATAGATGGCGTTGATGTAATAGTTCCCCGGATGCATGTAATTGAAGTTAAAAGAAGTGGAACTTTCCGCATTGACAAAAACATAACGCGTACGGAAATCAAGGTTGGCAACATTGAAATTGAAGCCATTGAACAACGGTTGCGCGGTGATAATGATCAGAACTTTCTTTGAAGGATCAACAGTAGCCGGATTGGACACCTGCACATTTACCGTGGAAACGCCCAGATATGGCTGATCCTGTTCTGGATACGGATCCTGCGCCGCCGAATAAAAAATGGCTTCCGACAAACCATCAAAGGTCGTTGAAAAGTCCTTAACCATATCCTTCTTCGGATAGCCAAAATGATTGATCGCATCCTGAGCTGTTGTATTATCGCGTAAATCCGCACGCCAGATCATGTGGGTCACAGGTTGGGAAAGCGTATTGTACTGATTGGTATACGTATGCATGATCAGGCTATCGTCCTTAAAGGTGACTTCCGTGTACACGCGGCTCCCTCCCGCAACAGGGTCCGCAAAGCGATAATAGGAATGCGTGGACACTTCGCTGACACTATCAACTACCATGTATGAATTCCGAACCGCACCAGCAAAACTGCCCCCGTTACGAAAGGCCATTTTTAGTTTATTCTCGTGTTTCACCACAAAGAAACTCATGAAAATGTCGTTCAGGGAATCCAATTCATTTTTTGCAGAAACCTGCGCCGATGAAATTGGTCTGAAATCTACTATCCACTCCGGAAAACTTCCCAAAAGTGTCGGCGAATACACCGGACCGTTCCAGATACCTGGTAATTTACTCATGATGCCAAAACCTTCCACCGTAGTTTCGTCAACAGGTGCCGGCTCAAGTGGAATATCTTCTTC
Organism: Crocinitomicaceae bacterium; assembly: GCA_050300995.1. Classification (GTDB taxonomy): domain Bacteria; phylum Bacteroidota; class Bacteroidia; order Flavobacteriales_D; family Crocinitomicaceae; genus UBA4466. Next base: position 26,658 of record JBNKYR010000017.1, read on the forward strand.
CTTGTCCTTGCAAGCGGCAACAACAAGTATAAGACTCAACAATAAAGGGGTGATACGCAAATATTTCATTTCGTTTGATTTTTGGCAGGCTTTGCTAAAGATACGAAACAGGTTGCAGATTATTGTCCGCCCGGGTGGAACTTATTCTTCCTCAAGCTGTAATACGGAAGCGCTTTGCACCTCTCCCTCGAATTGCGCAAACGAACTGACAAACACAAGCACCTGAGTCTCCTCAAAATCATCCGGGACTCTGATGTAAAATGCGTAATCGTTGAATTCCCCCGGTTTTGAGATCGGGTTTGCCATACGAAACAGCTTCTCTTTCACCTTGTCTCCCGAAATCAATTTACAGTTCAGGTAGCTTTCAAAAAAGCCCTTTTCGGCCTTCAAACGAAGATCCACCCGAAGCCAGCTCCCGCCTTCTGCCCTTCCATCGAGAATGATATCCGGAAATTCCCCCTGATTCAATACTTGCAGCGGATGCCCGAGTGCAAGTACTTTTTTGCGTTGTTTAATTCTTCGTTCAGGCAGGAATTCATCGGTATCCAGAAGGCTCATGTCCAATGGCTCCGGTGAAGCATCCAGGTAAATCGCCCCATAGTACTGCCGGTTCATATCCCTGTAGTGCAGGATTCCTTTGTTGTATTGCCAGATCTGAAAAAAGTTGACAAACGACAAATAGGCACCCGCAATCAGCAGGGGCCAGCGCCACCTGTTATTCAATGCCCGTTCGATCACCGCAGCAAATCCGAGCATAAAAACAGGATAACTCTGCGTCAGGGCCCTGGTCGAATACGTGGCGCCGTACTTCCAATCCGACCAGGCAATAATGATCCAGATGTTCAGCAGGCAGAACACAATTACAGACTTCCGGAAAGCCTGATCGCGCATAAAAAAGAACCCCAGCACAAAAAGGATGGTGACTGGTGTGTAGATGAACCAGCCATTTTCAAAACCGAACAGCACCCGGAAGAATGGATTCAGGAAAAACCACTTGCTCCCCACATCATACATCCACGATCCGGCGGTCAGTTTCCAGTAAATCAATTGCGGCAAAATCCCGATAATACCGAACAACATGACAATCAGCACCTGCTTTTTGTGCGTCCTGACCATTTGCCATTTTGCCTGCGATGCCTCCTTGTTCTGCGATGCCCAAAGTAATGGGATGAACAGCATAATGGCCTCCGTGGGGCGTGAGATCGTGGCAAGACCAATCACCCAGCCAATTACTGCTGCCCACTTCCAATTTGGCTCTTCATGCCAGCGAATCGTTGCGTAAATGACCAAAACATACAATGGAAAAATAAAGGCATGACTCATCCCACTATCCACGGAAACGTACTGAATAAGATTGGTCGTCAACAGAAGTAGTAAGATCGACAGGGCCACT
>JBNKYR010000018.1:0-27751 GCA_050300995.1 Crocinitomicaceae bacterium
AACAACTGTGGATCCGTCAGTCCGCTGAAGTCAAATACAGGACTCTCCACCCAGATATACGTCCCGTTGTTGGAGGCTGTCGTCTCCACGTACCAGGAATCTCCTTGTCCCTGAGGACCGTTCAGGTATGGAATGCCGCCATGAATAAAATTCCGGTTGCCGTTGGTGGGCGGACTCTGTCCTGTGGCAAACCATCCACCGGTAGTTCCGTTGAAATCCATCACGTACGGATAAGAACCCACCACGAGGTTCTGCCTCGATGTATACGTGGTATCATTGAACAGGTATTCATCCGTCACCAACGTGGTGTAAAGATCAAAATCATACACGGCTCCGAGACTCATATCCACGGTGCCGGGCAACGTATAAGAGGCCGTTGCTCCCGGAGCCAGAGGTCCCGGAAAAACTCCGGACAAGGTTGCCGTGGTGCCGCCGCTCACGTCGCAAACGACAGGAATATTTGAAACCGGAAAGAACCCGAAATTGGTAATTTCCACAGTCACGGTTTCTGTTGAAGTATACACCGCTCCACATCCCAGGTAACCTGGTGTGAGCATGGACGTGACCCCAACATCGGGATCGCTGTAGATCGTGATATCATCCAGGTACCAGAATTGCCCGGCAAGGCCTCCGTCGGTATAACGAAATCGCACTTGTACCGCAGATTGATTCGCTGCCCAGGCAGTGATGTTAAATGTGGTGTCCTGAGGTGCTGCCAGCGATCCCCGGGTAAGTTTTTCATAATCGATCAGAGTGGTCCATGTTGCTCCTCCGTTGTTCGAAATCTCTACATATCCGTGCGTGGATTCGACTCCGTACCAGTGATGCTGCATGTTCATATATACGGCGGTCCGTCCCGAACAATCAAACGTACTGGTGGTCAATGCTGCTTCATTCGGAGTAACGGCCGCTCCCAATCCCGCATCATCAAAAACGGCATAAAAAGTTCCGCTTCCTGATCCGAAAGCCGGTGCATTCTGAACATTCCACGTGGCCGCTCCCTGAATGGCCGTGTTTGACCAGCCCGCGGGAATGCTCCCCGAACTAAAATATTCCTGGATAATGATGTCGGCTTTACTCCACGTTGAAAGAAATAAAATCAACGCAGTAATGAGTCCTGTTTTGAGCGGTAGTTTACAGAGCATTTGTTCGCAGTAGTTGCCGCGCAAATTACGACATTAATCGTATAAATCCAACCTGTTTACCACCGGGTTACAATAAGTTCTGTTGCTTTTTTAACAATTGCTGTGCAGCCCTCAAAGAGACTCCAAAAAAGTCGTCAAAGATGTCCGGATCTGATCATACTGCGCCCGGGTCAAACAATAGGGAGGGTTGATAAAAATAATGTTTCCCAGAGGCCGCAACAATATGCCCTCTTCCAGAAAATGAGCATACGCCTTTTGTCTCACCGATGAGAAATACTGGCTCCCCTCTCCGTCCTTCACTTCTATGGCGAGAATAGTTCCCTGATAACGCACTCCGGATACGGCTGGCATACCGGAAAGTTCTGACGCAAAGGCTTTGTTGAGTTCACCAAGTGCACGGATATTCTCCCATGTTTCCTCCTTCGCAAAAAGGTCGAGACTTGCACAAGCCACTGCACAGGAAAGCGCATTAGCCGTAAAAGAATGTCCGTGGAGCAGGGCTTTCGCCGTGTCATCGGAAAGAAAAGTACTGAAGATGGCATCACCGGTAACCGTCAGCCCCAAAGGGAGTACACCGGCCGTAAGACCTTTTGAAAGTGCCACGATATCCGGTTTTTCGGAGCAATGATCCATCGCAAACAAGCGCCCCGTTCTCCCGAAACCGGTCATCACCTCATCGAAAATGATGAGAACATCGTTCGCACGCGCCAGTCCACATAGTTGATCGAGAAATGCTGACGAATACATCCGCATTCCTGCTGCACCTTGTACCAGGGGTTCCACGATAAGTGCCGCATGAACACCTGAACTGAGCAATTTTTCAGCCTTTTCCAGAATGGTTTTCTCTTTGTCAGCGTCAGGAAAACCCAGGTAATCCACATCGAAAAAGAGGTCTTCAAAAGGTTCATTGAAATACCCTCGTTGCCCAACCGACATTGCCCCGAACGTATCGCCGTGATAGGCGCCATCCAACGCCAGAATACGCTGTCGTTTTTCACCCCGGTTGTACCAGTACTGAATTGCCATTTTCAACGCAACCTCTACAGCCGTCGATCCATTATCTGAGAAAAATACCTTTCGGAAATGATCCGGCAATAGTCCGGTAATGCGCCCGGCCAATTCGGCTGCCCTCGGATGGGTTACCCCGGCAAACACCACATGATCCAGCTGTGAAAATTGCCTTTGGAGTGCTTCGGCAATGTGCGGATGACCGTGTCCGTGAGTGTTTACCCACCAGGATGAATTCGCATCGATGTAAGACTTCCCGTCCACATCAAACAATAGTGCTCCTTCCGCTCTTTCAATTGCCAGAGGTGCCCCTGAAGTCTGATGCTGGGTAAAGGGGTGCCAGACAAAATCGTGATCGGCCTGTATCCAGTTATGCGCCATGCATTTCTTGTTTCATGAGTTCCGCCAGAAGTGTTGCCTGCTCGCTGATGAAAGTCGCATTGACTTCTTCAGTCATGGGAATGCGTGCAATTACCGGAAGACCGGTCTGACTGACAATAATTCGTTCGGTAGCCTGATTTTCGGAGCCGACGAATACCAACCCTTCGATCGGAATTCCTCTTTTGGTCAGGACTTCCACCGTAAGCAAGGTGTGATTGATACTTCCGAGATAATGCCGGGAAACAACGACCACTGGCAGCATCCAACGGTGAAAGACATCCGCATACGTCAGGCCTTCATCGTTCAGAGGAACCATCAATCCTCCCGCCCCTTCAATAATGAGTGAGCGATCTGTTTCCGGCAAGTGCAAATGTGCAGCATGAATCTCAATGCCATCCAACGCCGCGGCAGCATGCGGTGACATCGGTTCATTCAGCCGAAAAGCTTCGGGAAGCACTTCCGTCTTCGTGGTCCAACGCTGTATTTTGATCGAATCACTGTTCTCGAGGTCACCGGCCTGAACCGGTTTCCAGTAAGCCGCTTCCAGCGCTTCCGCAAAGATGGCGGAAACAACCGTTTTACCCACATCGGTCCCAATTCCTGTTATGACGAGTTGCCTCTTCAATGCCATAATTAACGTAGTTGCGCTCCCAGTTTTGTTTCCAGCGACTGACGTATTTTTTCCATGATAGCATCGACCTGTTGGTCTTTAAGTGTGTTTTCGGGATCCTGAAACTTGAAGGAAACTGCATACGACTTTTTACCCGCGTCCAGTTTATCTCCTTCGTATACATCGAACAATCCGACTTCCTGTAGGAGCTTTTTGTCGCATTCTTTTGCCACCTGTTCAATTTCCGCAAAGCTGACACCTGAATCGATAAGGAGCGAGAAGTCGCGCCGAACAGCAAATGTTTTCGGAAGTTCCGTGAATTTCACTTTGGCAAACATCAGACTCTCGATCAATTTATCCCAATCCAGATCAGCGATAAAAACGTCGTTCTTAATCCCAAAGTGCTTTTTCAACTGCGGAGACACCCAACCGATCTGTCCAACGTTATTTTTTACAACCGTCAAAGACAAACCATCCTGCAGGAGTGATTTTCCGAAAGCTTTTTCTTTCGTCATTCCGGAAAGCCCCAAACGCTTCAGAACTCCGTAAACCATTCCTTTGATTGTGTAAAAGGTCTGTTCCGAAGGAATTGTATTCCAGTTCTCTTCCTGTTTCGCTCCGGAAACTGCAATGATCAGACGTCTGTTCTCTTCATAACCGGAAGCGTATTTGTGGTACACCTTCCCGAATTCAAACAACTTCAGATCGGCATGTTGTCGGTTCTGATTGTGTGCCACGGTTTCCAGTATTCCGAACAGCAACGATTGCCGCATTACGTCAAGGTCTTTGCTCAGCGGATTCAGAATCTCTACGTTGAACCCCGGCTGGACAACCTCACCGCCCAGGTTATTGCTGTATTCCGAACGGGTCAATGAATTGTGCATGGTTTCCATGCATCCCATTCCCACAAGCATTTCGGAAATAACCGCCTGTACTTTTTCAGCATCCGGCTTTTCAAAATAAGTCAGTGAGGTATTCAGTTTCTGCGGCACAGATACATTATTGAAACCGTAAATGCGCAATACCTCTTCAATTACATCTGCTTCGCGCAGGACATCCACACGATAAGCCGGAACGTCCAGTACCAGAAGATCACCATTGTCTTCACGCACAACGATGTCCAACTCCTTCAAAATACCAACTACCTGCTCTTTCGTAAGCGATTCACCAATCAGTTGATTGCATCGGGTCAGACTGAATTCAACCTGTGTCGGCGCAAATGGCTCCGGATGCGTGTCTGACGGCTCCATGGCAATGGCTCCTCCTGCTACTTCGCAGATCAATAGCGCAGCACGCTTCAATGCAATCATTGTCATATTCGGATCCACGCCCCGCTCAAAGCGGAAAGAAGCATCGGTATTCAAACCATGCATTTTGGCAGTCTTCCGTACCGATACCGGATTGAAGTATGCAGATTCGAGGAAAACATCCGTCGTTTTTTCTGTTACTCCTGACCCGAGTCCTCCAAAAACACCAGCGATACATAATGGATCGCTGCCGTTGGTGATCATGAGGTTTGTTTCATCCAACTTGCGTTCCACCTCATCAAGGGTCACAAAAGATTCCCCTTTTCCGGCGTTCTTCACAACAATCTTTCCGTTCAGGGCTGCCGCATCAAACGCATGCAGGGGCGTACCCAATTCGTGCATCACGAAATTTGTAACGTCCACCACATTGTTGATTGGCGTCAAACCGATTGAGCGCAGGCGCTTCTGCAACCATGCCGGTGAGCTTTTTACTTCAACTCCCCGGATTGTTGTTCCGGTATATCGCGGACACAATGCCGCATCTTCCACGGAAACGGCTACTTTCAGTTCAGGACCGCTTACCGCAAATCCCGAAACGTCCGGAAGGTTCAGTGTCAATCCGGCATTCTCATGTACATTGAGGTACGCCATCAGATCTCTTGCCACTCCAATATGCCCCATGGCGTCTGCACGATTTGGCGTAAGTCCGATCTCCAGTTGGTAATCATCCTCCAGTTCAAAGTATCGCGCAGCTGGCATCCCGATTTCAACTTCCGGGTCCAGCACCAGAATTCCATCATGTGAAGTTCCGAGTCCCAGTTCGTCCTCGGCACAAAGCATCCCTTCGGATTCCACACCCCGGATCTTTGATTTCTTGATTTTAAATGATTCTTCAGGAGTCGGATACAAGGTGGTACCTACAGTTGCAACGATCACTTTCTGACCGGCAGCCACATTCGGCGCCCCACACACAATGTTCAGCACGTCTTTTCCGGTGTCAACTGTTGTCACCTTCAAGCGGTCTGCATCCGGGTGCTTCTCACAGGTTAACACCTGTCCGACTACCACTCTTTCCAGTCCGCCTTTCACGGCTTCCATTTTGTGAATCCCTTCAACCTCCAGACCTGTATCGGTCAGAATACGGCCCATTTCTTCCGGAGATTTTTCAACGTTTACATATTGTTTCAGCCAATTGTAAGCAACCTTCATCGCGTTGTTTTTTCCTGCGGTTTAAACGTAATTTTGTAATAAGAACCATCCATATTGATGAACTCGTATGTACCGTCCAGCTGTTCAACCAGCGCAAGGATCAATTCGGTACCCAGGGTGCTTTCACTTGATCGCTGCTCGTCAAAATCAAACCCCTTTCCGTTGTCACCGATGTACAATACGTAATTGTCCTCATCAATCTTTTCCAAATCTACCGTAATAATTCCATTCTGCCCCTCTTCAAACCCATGTTTCAACGAATTTGAAATGATCTCATTGGTCAGCAATCCCAGTGGCACCAGCGTATCCAATCCGAGGCCACTGATATTTACCGCGATTTCCGCACGGATATCCTGACTAACGTTGTATGCTGCAATCAGGTCGTTGATCAGATTTTCGTAGTAACTGCTGACATCAACGCTTGCCAGGTCTTTGCTTTTGTAAAGCGATTCATGCACCAAAGCCATGGATGAAACCCGTTGCTCAAATTCCTGAAGGATGTCACTCATCCTCTGGTCGTTCATCCCCTGATCTTCCATTCCGGCTTTCTGCAAGCGAATGAGACTTTTAATGATCTGAAGATTGTTCTTCACACGGTGATGGATCTCCTTCAGCAGGGTTTCCTTCTCCTCCTTCCCGATTGTCGTCTCCCTTAACTGCTCATTGGTCAATTCCAATTGACGCTTTTTCTCCCACAACGCACGCTGGTTCCGAAGTAAAAGAATGGAAATTCCGATCAACACGAACAAAACGATGGAAAGCGCCCAAATCAGAACCCTTGAAACGTGCTGCTGCTCTTCGAGCTCCTTGTTTTCATACGATAGCGTGGTATTGGCCTCCGACAACTGTGAAATTTCCGATTGATTCTGCTTTTCACGGAAGTGTGCCTGCAACACCGAGGTCAGTACTTTCTCGGATTGCTCATCGAGGGTGTCCATTGCATTGAAAACCCCTGAGAGGTAGGCATACGCCTTTTCGTAGTTTCCGTTCTGAGCTTCGAATTTCCCATTGTTCACCTGCACATTCCGCACGATCTCCATGAGGGAATACTTTCGCGCCAGCTTGTCGGCCAGATCCGCGTAATAGTGGTACTTCGGTTCGTTATTGGTCCCCAGATACACCTCCGACATATTGAGATACGTATGCGAAAGGGTCTGGTAATCCTTGTACTTGATCTTCTCATCTTCGGCAAGGGTCAGATACTCAATTGCCTTGTCGTACTGCTTCCGTTGCGTATAGACAATACCGATGTTATTATACGTATAACTGAGACGCTCCAAACGTCCCGATCTTTTTCGGTGCTCGAGTGCCAGCTTGTATGATTTCAACGCGTCGCTGAACTTCTCCTGCTGCCGCTGAACATTGCCGATATTGTTGTAAATATCGGCCAATCCGTAGTGATCGCTATCAATGATGTAAATCTCCTCGGCCCTTCGATAATAGGAAAGTGCTTCGTCAAACTGGCGCTGATTTTTCAATACCACACCAATGTTCACACAGGTGGATGCCAGCTTATTCGCCAAACCATTCTTGCGCGCAAGATCGTACGCTTCATAATAGATCGGAAGTGCCTGTGTATAATTTGCCAGATCCTTGTGAATGACCCCAATCTGATTCAGGCAATCGATAACACCTTCCGTGTTTTCCAGGTCACGATAAAGCGCCTGGGCCTCTTCATAGGTATTCAGTGCCGCGTCCAGGTGCGCTGCATCCTGTTGATAATCCGCCAACCGGAACAAAGCATCGGCTTTCGAAAGTTTATCTCCGATATTGCTAAAGAGGGTAACTGTCTTTTGTTGTCTTTCAATGGCCTCCTCCGGCTTTCCGCAGGAAGAATACAATCGTGCCGACCCTGACCACATCTCTGCCCGCTCTCTTGAGCTCAACGATTCGGACAATTCCTCTGCAAGTGCAGCATATGCCAACTTTTCCTTTTCATCGGCACTGGCACGTCCCAGCTCAATAGCCAGCTTTACTTTTCGTACAGGAGAATCGGTTTCATCGAACAGGCGCTCAAGACTGTCCAGTTTAGGAGATTGCGCAAACAACCCACTGGTCAGAAAAAGGAGGACAGTTAATAGTAGAAGCTTGTTCATCGACGCCACAAAAGTACCAAAATAAGACGCAATTTTACCCTCCTTCAACGCATATCTACCCGTACTTGAGAAAACACGCGTGTTAAAATCATCCGATGCACTTGAAAGCATCAGCGATTTTTCCGAATTTTACGCAAAATTCACTAATGAGACTACTGTTTTTCCTTCTCTTAAGCGTCCTCTCGATGCACGCGTTCAGTCAGGAAAACAGTACCCTGAGCGGCTATGTAACCGACAGTAAAGACGGAGAAACTCTTATCGGAGCGAAAGTCTACATTCCCGAACTTCGAAAGGGCACGATCACAAATAATTATGGATTTTATTCTCTCACCGTCCCGAAAGGAACGTATACCGTTGAATTTCGCATGTCGGGCCTGGAAACAGAAACCCGGGAAATTGACCTTTCGAAAGATGTTCGTTTCGATTTTGAAATGGGCTCCAAAATGCTGGACATTCAGGAGGTGGTGGTAAATGCCAAGGCAGAAGATAACGTCAAAAGTACCAAGCTTGGCCAATTGGAGCTGGACATCGAAGAAATCAAAACCCTTCCGGCCTTTTTGGGAGAAGTGGACATCATCAAAACGATCCAGTTATTACCGGGAGTTTCTTCGGCAGCAGAAGGAGGACAGGGATTTTATGTCCGCGGGGGAGGACCGGATCAAAACCTGGTTCTGCTTGATGAAGCCGTGGTGTACAACGCTTCGCATCTTTTCGGCTTCTTCTCAGTGTTCAATGCGGACGCCGTAAAAAGTGTAAACCTCATCAAGGGAGGAATGCCCGCAAACTTCGGAGGGCGTATGTCTTCAGTACTGGAAGTTAACATGGACGAAGGCAACAAAAAGAAGTTTGGGGTGAAAGGAGGTATAGGCGCCATTTCTTCGCGACTGACCATCCAGGGGCCGTTGAAAAAAGACAAAGGTTCATTCATCATTTCAGGCCGGCGAACGTACCTCGACGTGATCATGAAGCTGGCTATTCCAGAGGATTCTCCGTTTGCAGGATCGAGCTATTTCTTTTATGACGGGAACCTCAAAATGAACTACTCACTCGGAAAAAAGGATAAACTCTTTCTGAGTGCCTATTACGGAAAAGATCAGTTCAGTTTCGGAAATCTGGATGACAACTTTCAGGTAGACATGCCCTGGGGAAATGGGATCGCTGCACTGCGTTGGAACCACCTGTTCAGCAGTAAGTTGTTCATGAATGTGACCGCTACGATGACCGATTACCAGTTCAGCTTTATTTCCTCGCAGGATCAATTCCGTTTTTCACTGCATTCCGGAATTCGCGACTGGGGAGGAAAAGTTGGCTTCACCTGGTTCCCGAATTCCCGTCACAAGGTCAAGTACGGTGTCGATTACACGTACCACACATTCAATCCGTTCAGTGTTAGTGCGGAAAGTGATGAAACGACCTTTGACACCGGTTTGGCCCAGAAACTTTACAGCCACGAAGCGGCAGTGTATCTGTTGGATGAGTTTGACCTGAACGAGAACTTTCGTTTCAATGTGGGACTTCGGTACAGCATGTTTATGCACATGGGGCCATTCACACGCTACATCAAGAATGACATCAGCAATCCGGATTCGACCATCCAATATGACAAAGGAGATGTAATTTCCTTCTATTCCGGTTTGGAACCCCGATTTGCATTGCGCTGGATGCTTCCGGACAGAAGTTCCATCAAAGCAGGCTTCTCATACAACTATCAGTACATTCACCTCACTTCGCTGAGCGCCGTTTCCTTGCCAACGGATATCTGGTATCCAACGACCAGCCTGGCAAAACCGCAAAAGGGCTGGCAGGCATCACTTGGCTACTTCCGCAATTTCCTGAAGAATACGCTGGAAACATCCGTGGAACTGTATTACAAGGATATGCGCAACCTGATCGAGTACAAGGAAGGAGCGTTGCCTTCGGACAATGTCAATGACAATACGGACAACATTATGACATTCGGTCGCGGTTACAGCTACGGCGCTGAGTTTTTTGTAAAGAAAACGGCCGGGAAATTCACCGGTTGGATTGGTTACACCCTGAGCAAAACCGAACGCATTTTTGCTGATCTGAACAATGGCGACCCCTATCCGGCCAAGTACGACCGTCGTCATGACCTTTCCATTGTTGCCAGTTACAAACCATGGAAGCGTTGGGTCTTCAGCTCTGCATTCGTGTACGCTACGGGAAATACGATCACTCTACCAACTTCCTGGTATGTTCAGGGACAGGACTTGTTATTTAACTACGGAAAGCGAAACTCTACGCGGATGGCACCTTATCACCGCCTGGACATCTCTGCAACCTGGTATGGAAAAGAGTACAAAACCAAAACAGACCCTGCAAGTGGTGAAACCATCCAGGTGCAGAAAAAACTGAAAACGAATGTGGCAATATCAGTGTACAACGTATACAACAGAGCGAACCCGTATTTCCTATTCATCGACAACGATGGAGATTTCTTGTCAGGTGATTTTAATATCTCGGTAAAACAGGTTACCTTATTTCCGATCATCCCGAGTATTACATGGAATTTTGAATTTTGAGTATGAAACAAGTTAGCTGGCTGATCCTGATCCTTGCGCTCCTCCCGGCGTGTACGAAAGAAGTAAAGATCGATATTCCGGGTTACGAAGAACAAATCGTGATCGACGGAAGGATTGAAACAGGATTTCCACCCATCGTATTGATCTCCAAATCAAAAGATATTTACGCTCCGACAGACCTGGAAGCGTTCATGAGTGGTTTCGTATCGGGGGCAACTGTCACTGTTTCCAACGGAACGGTAACATTGACGCTCTCGGAAATATGTACAGACAATCTGCCTCCCGGAACTGAACCCTACGTGTCACAAATCCTTGGCATCGATGAAAGTGAGCTGGCCAACGTACACATCTGCGGATACACCACTTTTGATCCGCAACTTTTCGGTGAGGTCGGAAAAACATACGACCTGACAGTTATAGCCGAAGGAAATACCTACACCGCCAGCACATCCATTTTACCACCGACGCAACTTGACTATCTCTACTGGAAACCGGATGGTAATCTTACAACTCACGGTTATTCCTGGGCCCACCTTTCCGATCCTCCCGGACAATACGATGCGTACAAATGGGAGGTAAAGCGTATCAATCATGATGTATTCGGAAATGAACTGGACGCAAACTTTACGGAGCCATGGAGTCCTGTATTTGACGATGAGTTCTTTGATGGCCTGAGTTTTGATTTCTTCTATGACAACCCGTTCGGATATGATGACGGTGTACTGGACGATTATGCCGGGCTTTATGCGATCGGTGACACGATCGTCGTTAAGTTTTCAAAAATGGACAGTAAGGTCTATGATTTTATGCAGAAGAAATATACGCAAATCGGAACCGCAGGAAATCCTTTTGCCACACCCACGAATATTCCAACAAATATTACCGGTGGCGCACTCGGAATCTGGGCCGGATATTCTCCCACCTACGACACACTGGCCTGTCAACCGTAAGTTTCCGAATTCAACAACGTCATAGAAGCATGAAAACTCTTTTCGTATTTTTTCTTTTGTTGATCGCACCACTGACCTGGGGCCAATCCCGGGAGTACAAGGAAATGCTGGAAAAGTACTACGATGGCTTTCCGACCATTGTAGCCAGTGATGCCCGACAAAAAATTCATGCAAAAAATGTCTATTTTCTGGATACGCGGGAAAAGGAAGAGTACAACGTCAGCCACATTGATGGTGCTGTTAACGTAGGTTACGATCACTTTTCCATGGATCGTGTGAAGTCGATTCCGAAAAACGCAGAGATCATTGTTTATTGCAGTATCGGTGCGCGCAGCCAGGACATTGGGAAAAAGCTCAAAAAAGCAGGTTACAAAAACGTCAAAAATCTGTATGGTGGTCTTTTTCACTGGGCCAACATGGGCTACACCATGGTGAATAGTTCAGGCACCACTGAGCGTATCCATGGCTACTCGGCGAGTTGGGGCAAATGGGTTACACGCGGAAAAGTAGTGTATTGATGCGGAAGGACCTGATCATTGTATTTGCCAAAAACATTCTGCTTGGCAAAGTAAAAACACGACTGGCGATCTCCATTGGAGATCAGGCTGCATTCGAAATCTATAAACATCTGGTGGAACTCACAGAACAGGAAACTGCACGTGTGAACAGCGCAGACGTACACGTATACTTTTCGGATGTGATCATCGAAGAAAAATGGCCGGATTTTCCCAAGTATGTGCAGGAAGGAAAAGACCTTGGAGAACGCATGTACAATGCCTTTAAACAAGGTTTTGATCTGGGATACGAACGAATTATCGGGATCGGCAGCGACCTACCCGACATCACTGCGGAAATCATGAAAGAGGGCATCCATTCGTTGGATGAATCCGATGTCGTGTTCGGACCGGCAGAAGACGGAGGTTACTATCTACTGGGAATGACCCGGCTCATCCCGGAGATCTTCCGGAATAAAGCATGGAGCACAGAGACTTTGCTTCGAGACACGCTTCAGGAACTGGAATCACTGAATTACTCCGTGACCCTGCTCACCACCCTGAATGATGTGGATACACTTGAAGATCTTGAACGCTCTTCAATCGGAGAGCGCTTCAGTACACTGATCAGTTCTTCGCAAAAGTAAGCTGATCGGTCCCACCGTTACCGCCACTTACATCCAATAATTCGAGGCTGGTGGAACTGTGCGAAGTAATTTCCCAATCGTCGTTAAGATCTTCAAAGAAATTGGTCACGTTGAAGTAAATATTGAAATGCAGATCATCTGCACTGTCGTCATTACTGTTGCTATCGGTAACGCTCCACGTCCCGGAATATGTGTTTGATCCATTCGATGCAGTGAGAACCCCATCCGAACCGAATGTAAATGAATAGCCACCAAACTGGGCCGTTTCATCGTTCCCCGAATCGTTAAAATAGCTCACATGCCAGGTGCCGCTGGTGATATCGGATTCGATCTCCTCCTTGTTCTTTACATCATCCTTTTTACAGGCTACCATTGCTAATCCTACAAAAAGGAACATCCATGCAATTTTTTTCATCTCCTCACATTTTTTGCAAAGGTACGACAAAATACAATTAGTTACCCTGGAAAGTAATTTAAATTATTCGGCTTCGAAAGGGATAAAGTGCTGATCAATCAATAATAAGCTTCTTTCATCAGGTAGTTGCGAACGTAATCCTCCACACCTTCCTCCAGCGAATGAAAGTTACCTGCATAACCACTATTGATCAGTTTAGACATATCGGCCTCGGTAAAGTACTGGTACTTATCACGGATATCTTCAGGCGTGTCAATAAATGAAATGTTTTCTTCTACACCCATCGCCTTGAAAGTGTTCCGTGCGAGGTCAAGAAACGTACGTGCTTCTCCGGATCCAAGGTTGTATATCCCGGAAGCCGGTGGTGTCTCCATAAGGTACAAACACACTTCCACTACATCCTTCACGTAAACGAAGTCACGCAATTGCTCCCCATCCTTGTACTCCGGATTGTGAGAGCGGAACAACTTCATACCGCCGGTAGACTTGATCTGATTATACGCATGGAAAATTACAGAGGCCATTCTCCCCTTGTGATATTCATTGGGGCCGTATACGTTGAAAAACTTGAGTCCCGCCCAAAAGGGAGGCTGTTCCTTTTGCTCGAGTACCCAAAGATCAAATTCGTTTTTGGAATCACCATACGGGTTCAACGGATGCAATTTTGAAATGATCCCGTGATCATCCTGGTAACCATGCTCTCCCAATCCGTATGTAGCTGCAGAACTGGCATACACCAGCGGAATTTTGAAACGTACGCAGGCATTCCAGACGTCTTTGGAGTAATTCACATTCAACTCGTCGAAGATGGCCTTGTCGAACTCGGTAGTATCCGTCCGAGCGCCGATATGATAAATGAATTTTACTTCCGAACCAAAATCTTCCAGCCACTTGATAAAACTGCTTCGACCGATTTTTGCCGTCAGCGTAGCGTTCTCAAGATTGTGATCCTTTTCCTTTTTTGAAAAATCATCAACGGCAACAATGTTTGAATACCCCGCTTTATTCAGATGACTCACCAGGCAACTTCCTATAAAACCTGCCGCTCCTGTAACTACAATCATTTGTTGAATTTGAATCAGAAAAGACCGTTGATCTCTGCATCGATCGCATTGATGATCTTACCGAGATCCTCCTGGCTTTCCGGAAAATTATTATTGTCCACATCAATCACCAGCAACTTCCCCTTATCATACGTGGAAATCCAGGCCTCATAGCGTTCATTCAGACGCTTGAGATAATCGAGACGGATACTTTCCTCGTACTCCCTTCCCCGACGCTGGATCTGGTTTACCAGTGTCGGAACGCTTGCCCGCAGATAGATCAGGAGATCAGGCGCAGACACAAACGAATCCATCAGGTTGAACAGGGAGAAATAGTTCTCAAAATCACGAGTGGTCATCAGGCCCATTGAATGAAGGTTCGGCGCAAAAATAAAGGCGTCTTCATAAATGGTACGATCCTGAATCACGGTGCGGTCTGTTCGCTGAATTTCCTGGATCTGCGTAAAACGGCTGTTCAGATAGTAGATCTGGAGATTGAACGACCAACGTTGCATATCCTCATAGAAATCATTCAGATAGGGATTTTGTTCCACGTCTTCAAAGTGCGTCTCCCACCCAAAGTGCTTCGCCAACATTGTCGTCAATGTTGTCTTTCCCGATCCGATATTTCCAGCTACAGCAATATGCATTTTCAGTCAATTTTTTGGACTGACTAAATTACAAACTTTGGTACAAGAATCAAGGATTATTCGGAGAATTGCAAAGCGAACTTATAAACAGTTTTCCCGGTCCGGAAAAAGAAAAAACGATTCCTGTAGGAAAAACCTGTGATTCCCGACACCGGAAGATCGATGCGGATCTTCTCCCCGGTGGAAAACGAGCGGACATCCATTCCTTCTTTCCTGAGTGTGAACAACATCTGTTCATTGGCGTCCACATCCAGGATGTTTTTCCCAGGAATAAACTCCAGCAATGAACCGTAGAGATCGAAAATGTAAATGCCTTTGTCCTCGTCCACCAGCAATACATGATTGTTTCGTTCCTTCAGGGTGGAAACATTACTGATATCAAGTACTCCACGGAGATTGGCCACTTCCTGCAGCTGATAAACATTGTCCAATGGCAGCAAAAGCAAACGTGAATTGAGATTGTCCAGCACCCAGATCTTATTCGGTTGACTGGACTCTGAAACCAGACCGGCGTTGACCACTCCCTCCATAGAAAGGTCGATGCAGTCATCCAGCGGCGACAAGGTATTGTCGAGATAGCACAGCGTTTGTTGCTCTTCCGAAAAATGGATCAGCTTCATCGTGTTGACCGGCACGAGCTGGGTCATCCTCCCAAGGGATTTGATGCTCTGTGAGAACTTCAGCACACCAGCCGAATCAAATTTATTGATGAGTCCGAAATCAGAAATATAAACGTTTTCCAACCCATCCACCGACCATACTCCATCCGGCTCAATGGCATACGTTCGTTTTAAACTCCACTGGTAAGTAAGTGAATCCTCCGGCTGGGCAAGGATCCAACTGCTCAATAACATTGCTATGATTCCAGTCAAAAACTTCATCTTGCTACAGTGAACATGCCCATTTGCAATATTTGTTCCAGTATCCTGCGATCATTGGAAAGTCTCGGTACTTTGTTTTGTCCCCCCAAACGATTATGATCGCGCAGCCAGGTATCAAAAGTTCCGGCCTGTACCAAAGTAATCAACGGTCGATCGAGGATCAGATCATGGTAACGCTTGGCATCGTAATCCGAGTTGGCTTCACGCAATGTTTCATCGAGCACATGTTCAAAACGCTTCATGTCGTCCGGGTATTGCACAAACTCAAAGATCCACTCGTGCCTACCTGAAGCTTCGCCTTCCATGTACACCGGCCCGGCAGTAAAATCACGGATCTGAGCAGATGTCCGCTTACAGGCCTCAGCTACGGCACGCTCGGCATTTTCCACGATTAACTCTTCGCCGAAACAATTGATATAACTCTTTGTACGACCGGTGATCTTAAACCGGAACGGATCGGTAGATGTAAAGCGAATGGTATCTCCCAGAATATAACGCCACAACCCTCCGTTGGTACTGATTACGACCGCATAATTGACATCAGGCTCTACATCCCTGATCGAGATCACATCCTTCGAATTGGTTCCATCGTAGGAACTCATCGGGATAAATTCAAAGAAAATTCCGTAGTCCAGCATGAGCAGCATTTCATCTGAATTCGCCTGATCCTGAATTCCGAAAAAGCCTTCGGAAGCATTGTATGTCTCCACATAATTCATCGAGGGATCAGGAATCAACCGGGCGAACTGCTCCCGGTACGGAGCAAAGCTCACTCCACCATGCATAAACAGTTCCAGATTCGGCCACACTTCCTTGAGGTTTGACTTCCCGGAAATTTCCAGCACTTTATTCGCAAGCACCATTGTCCAGCTTGGCACACCGGCAAGAATGTACACATCCTCCTGAATGGTAGATTCCGCCATTTTCTCAATTTTCGATTGCCATTCACTCATCAGGGCAATCTCGCGGGAAGGTGTCCTGCGAATCTCTGCCCACCACGGCAGGTTCTTTACAATGATCGCCGAAAGGTCACCGAAATATGAATTTTCGGAAAGGTGGTTGATCTCTGCACTTCCACCAACAATGAGATGTTTCCCTTTGTACAATTTCCGGTTCGGGTGGTTATGGTAGTACAATGCAAGCAAATCCTTTCCCCCTTTATAGTGACATTCTTCGAGGGACTCACGCGTTACCGGAATCAGTTTGCTGCGACTTGTGGTACCCGAGGATTTGGCAAACCAACGTGTTTCGGTCGGCCAAAGCAATCCTTGCTCACCTCCGATCGAACGATCGATCCAGGGTTTTGTGTCCTCATAACTCTGAAGAGGAATCTTCTTGAAATCTTCGTAGGTTCTGACACGATTGAGACCAACCTCTTTCCCATAAGCTGTCTGGGCTCCCTTCTCTACCAGGTTCTCAAACAACTCTTCCTGAACTTCCAACGGATACTTGCGAAACAGATCAATCTGGTGTATCCGCTTTTTGATCATCCAGGCAAATATGGAATTGAACGGCATAGAGGTCAGTTTTGGTTCCGGGCAAAAAAAATCCCATCAGTCAAATGACAGACAGGATAATAAAATTGTATGGAGAATACGATTAGCCGAACGCAACGATGTACGTCAGGATACCCAAAAGTATCAGCGTAACGATGGTTCCTAGTGCTACCGTAGATTTCTCAAAATAATTATTACCCATGATCTGCTAGTTTTTTTCAAAGTTAGAAAAAAATCCTTTCCGGTCCGGATGAATTTATCCCTAACAAAAAATAATTCCTGCTTAACAAAGCTTTGCGGAAGTTTAACTCAGGCGTAACTATTTGCTTGTAACGAACTCGTAATCTTGTCCTTAAATTCATTAGATTCAATGGAAATCATAGGCCACCTCCTGAAGGAAACTACCCGTGTAGGGTACCAACGGAAATCAGAGAAGACCTCTCCTATCAGAAACACATCTGAAGAACAAACGGAGACCCTCCTGAGATTACTCGAAAAAGCAAAAATGACCGATTTCGGTATCATTCATAAATTCAACGACATTCTTACTTCCGGCAACCTGAAAGAGCATTTTGCAGATCAGGTTCCGCTTACCAACTACGAGCAGTTCCATGAACAATGGCTCTCACGCACACTGGACGGGCAGCCCGACGTTATCTGGCCCGGGAAGATCAAGTATTTTGCCCGTTCTTCCGGAACTTCCGGTGCCAGCAGCAAGCGCATTCCGGTATCCTCCTCGATGCTTCGCCAGTTTCACAGGTCGGCTTTCCGTCAGATCATGCATCTGAACACACTGAACCTTCCCGGATCATTCTACCAGTCGAAATTTCTGATCCTGGGCGGATCAACCGATCTCAACAAATACGGAATCCATCATTACGAAGGAGACCTCAGCGGAATTCTTGCCCAGAATAAATCACTGGCCTTCGTTCCGTTTTCCAAACCCGGCCGAAAGATCTCGAAGATCAAAAACTGGGATGAAAAGATCGAACGAATCGTGGAAAAGGCGGAACGCTGGAACATTGGTGCGATCTCCGGAGTTCCTTCCTGGGTGCTCTTACTACTCGAAAGAATTGTTGCCCATTACAACGTGAAGAACATTCACGAGATCTGGCCCAACTTGTCTATCTATGTTCACGGAGGGGTTTTCCTGGATCCCTACAAACAAAAACTCGAAAAGCTCCTCGGCCGACCGATCATTTACCAAAACACCTACCTTGCCAGCGAGGGCTATTTCGCCTATCAACATCACTTCTCGGGCGACCAGATGGAACTGTTGACAGATGCCGGTATTTACTTTGAGTTTATCGAGGAAACCTATTTCAACGAGCTGCGGAGCGACGATCTGTACGGACTTCCAACTGTGACCATTCAGGATGTGGAGCCAGGAAAACGTTACGCCATGGTTATTTCAACATGTTCTGGCCTTTGGCGCTACACCCTTGGCGACATCATTGAATTTGTTTCGGACGACAAAAGGAGTATCCGGATCGTTGGGCGACTGTCGCATTCGCTCAACATGTGCGGAGAGCATCTTTCCGAAGTTAACATGGTGAGGGCCATCGAAGAAACTGCCAAGCTATTGCGCATCTCGGTAGAAGAGTTCTGCGTTTATCCATCCCGTGACTTTGATCGACACAATTGGTACATCGGCACAAATCAGTTTGTGAACACCAACCAGTTTGCCGCCATTCTGAACGAACGACTGGCGATGAAGAACGATGACTACGCCAGTGTTCGTCGCTATCTGCTAAAAACACCAAAGGTTAAAGCATTGCCGGTGGAGAAATTTTACGAATTCATGCTGATCCGCCAGAATTACGGTGCGCAAAGCAAGTTCCCACATGTGATGCAACCCCACCAGGCCCGCGAATGGGAGATCTTTCTTACCAATACCGAACACTTCCGCGATTTGTACGCAGATAAATCGGCGTAACACCACACTGCCATCCTTTACCGACAACTGGTAAAACCCATAAAAAAAGCGAAGGAAAATTCCTTCGCTTTTTACATTCGTTCTCTTCGGTATCAATCCCTTGATCCTAACAAGCGCAGGAGTGAAAGGAAAAGGTTGACAAACAGGATGTACAATTGCAATCCTCCGACAAGTGCCATTTTGCTGCGATCCAGCTCCGAAAGTTGAGAGCTTTGTGCCACATCCTTCAATTTCTGCATGTAGTAGGCTGTCAAACCGGTAAATACAAATACACCGATCACGGCAATCCAGAAGCTTAATCCGTCACTCTTCATAAATAAGTTGGCGATGCCCGCAATGAAAATACCGATGAATGCCATGTACATCAGACTACCGAAACGAGTCAGGTCAATCTTTGTGGTATAGCCTAAAATGGCCATTCCCCCGAAAGCTCCTGCGGTTACAAAGAAGGTCATTGCAATCTGTGCTCCGGAATACACCAGCATAATTGAACTGAGGCTAAGCCCCATCAAAACCGCATAAGTAAGGTACAGGAACAGCAGTACGCCCAGGGAAAGTCGCTGGTAAGCCATTTGAATCACCAGTCCCAATCCAACCGGAGCGAAAGCCACGACGTAGAATAGTGGGGACAAGCCCGTCATATCCTCCTTGAGGAAATAGCGAATAAATACTTCAGGTGTTCCTGCCAGATAGGCAATGATTCCTGAAATAGCCAGCGCACCAAACATGTATGCGTAGACATTTTTGAAGAAATCACGTGTAATCTCACGTGTGTACCCTTCGTGCTGTTGATCTAAGATATTATTCATTGTTAATGTAAATTAGCGTGTATCAAATTAATAAACTCCTTGCGCGTGGTGTGGCTGTTCAGAAAAACACCGGTAAACGCACTGGACGTTGTCACCGAATTCTGTTTTTGTACACCACGCATCTGCATGCACATGTGCGAAGCTTCGATCACCACGGCCACCCCTTGCGGGTTGAGGGTACGCTCTATGCAATCGCGAATCTCTATCGTCAGACGTTCCTGCACCTG
This sequence comes from Crocinitomicaceae bacterium, assembly GCA_050300995.1. Classification (GTDB taxonomy): domain Bacteria; phylum Bacteroidota; class Bacteroidia; order Flavobacteriales_D; family Crocinitomicaceae; genus UBA4466. The sequence continues at coordinate 19,788 of JBNKYR010000018.1, forward strand.
CAAACGTCGTGAATAGGCATCCACCACGCGTGGAATCTTACTCAATCCTACGATCTTACCGTTCGGAATGTAAGCCACATGTGCTTTCCCGAAGAACGGCAACATATGGTGCTCGCAAAGCGAATAGACCTCAATATCCTTCACGATGACCATTTCCGAGTATTCCTCGTGAAAGATCGCTTCGGCAACAATCGCATCCGGATTCTGGTCATATCCCTGGGTCAGGAATTGCATTGCTTTCGCTACACGTTCCGGTGTCTTTAACAAACCTTCACGATGCACGTCTTCGCCCAGTTGTTCAATAACCTCTTCGAAATTCTTCGAAAGTGCCGCAGTTACTTTATCGTTATAAATGTTGTCTTCCAAATCTGCTCTTTTTTATCAGAAAGGTTCAGCGCCACCGAAATATTCTACATAATTATTCTCGGTCTCCACCAACTTGATCTTTGCAAGTTCACCTCCCGCTTCACGGATAGGTTCCTTCAACTGTTCCCAAACCTGGATCACGATGTTTTCCGTTGATGCCATCAGGCCTTTCAGAAACGGAACATCGATGTTCAGATTCCGGTGATCAAGCGGTTCTACTACCACTTCCTTAATGATCTTACTAAGATCCTTTAAATTAATGATAAATCCGGTTTCCTCATTCGGAACTCCTTTCACCGTAACAAAAATTGTGAAATTATGGCCGTGCCAGTTCTTGTTGCTGCACTTCCCGAAAACCTCCCAGTTCTTTTCCTCTGACCAGTCTTCCCGGTAAAGTTTATGAGCTGCATTGAAGGTTTCCCTACGTGTGATGTAAACTGTTTTCAACTTCAATGTTTTGTGCAAAGATACACAGGAATCATCGAAGAGCAGCAATCCGGGAATCGAAAAGCCACGTTATTTTGAGCTGGTAGCGCGACTACTCATAGCCACGGACAAAATCCGCCCATCCCTTCAATAGTTCCTCTTCCGAAATTTTGAGTACCTCAAGCACCTGCACTTTGGTATTAAAGCGCAGCAATTCACGTAGCTTTTTTCTTCCGGAATATTTGTCGATATACATCACGACTGACCCGGAAAGACCGTAACGCATTTGACCGGTCCAGAAATCATCCAGAGCCTTTGGCACTGCTTCCTTTTTCACAGCTTCTTTGACCTCCATCATACGCTCCCGATCACATTGACCAGAAGCATAGGTCGCCAAACCTTCCACAAACCAATCAATGCCATGAACATCACTAAAATCCGGACTGACATTGTATTGACCATGCAATACGTGAACAAGTTCATGGGTAAGCAGGCGCTGCGTTGCCGTTTTATCGGAATACGAATGTTCACAGGAAAGACTGTCCCAGGTACCCGGTGAAAGCACATCCAGTTTTCGCGCTACACCACTTGCAACCATCCAACATTCGGAAGTGAAGTCTGGCATCATCCAATCTGCCTGCCAGGCACTGTCGAGTGAGTTCCGATCAGGATGAACCCGAATTTCAAAACGCTGCCGAAATTCACAATCAAAGAATGCTTCAACAGTTCCGATTCCATGCTCAAAAAATGCGGTATATACCTCAATGGATGGGCTGTTCTGATCCGTGTAGTATAGATCATAACGTTCCTTGTGCTCCACTTTCCATCCGGAATTATTGCTCTTCCATGAAAGGGCAAGAACCCCAAAAAGCAGAATTCCGGTGATTTGTTGTACAGTTTTAGCTTTCATGACCGTAAGACTACCTCACGGACAATTTGTTACAACGCTCAGACGTTCACTCCGAAGAGATATCCGACGCCTGCCGTGAGTACCATCGCCGCAGTTCCCCAGAAGGTAATACGGATCACTGCCCTTCCTACCCTGGACCCACCGGCCCGTGCAGCGAGCATCCCGAGAATGATCAAAAAAGTAATCGAAAAGCCATACTGGTAGTACACCATGTGCTCAACCGGAAAGAAAATCGCCACGAGTAAAGGCAGCACGCCTCCAAATGTGAACGAAGCTCCGGACGCCAGGGCTGCCTGCAGAGGTTTTGCCTGGCTCACATCATTAATTCCCAACTCATCGCGCACATGCGCACCGAGTGCATCATGCTCGGTTAATTGACGGGCGACTTCCATGGCTGTTTCTTTCTTCAGCCCGCGCTGCTCATAGATTTCTGCCAGCCGTTTCAGTTCGAGTTCAGGCATGTCAATCAGCTCCTGTCGCTCGCGTTCGATATCCGCTTTCTCAATGTCGGTTTGCGAACTGACAGACACATATTCCCCGGCTGCCATGGAGAGCGCACCAGCTACCAGGCCTGCAAGCGCTGCCAGCACGATCGGATCACGGGTGTCGCTGGCGGCTGCAATTCCGACTGCAATACTGGCGGTAGAAAGAATGCCATCATTGGCTCCCAGCACCGCAGCACGAAGCCAGTTGCTACGGTTAATATAATGCGGCGCAAGGTATTCGTCAAAAGTATGTTCCTCCCGTTTTGTCATTTGCATCTTGTACGGCCAAATGCACCGTACTTTTTAAAGATACATTTTTTCAGGATCGAACAAGAGACTCAAAAGCAAATCAGAAGATTCCACCTCCACTTTTCTCTTCTTCAATCTCCAGGTCCTTATCCGTTTTACGTACAGACTTTCCTTTTGCGAAACGGTAGCTGAATTCAAGAATGAACATATTCTTGACAATGGAAACATTGTTGTCATTCTGCATCGTAAATCCGGTCGTTTCAATGCGGGTATTCTGATTGAAATCAGCTCCAAGTGAAATCGGAAGGAAGTATCCGAACATCACGCTTGCCCGTTTCTTGAAAAGGGGTTGCTTGTAAAACAACATCCAGAAATCAACATCACCCCGATCATACCCCAATCCATTGATGCTCTTGCTCAACTGGTGTTGGTATTTAAGTCCCAACAAGGTTTGTGATTTGCGGAAAATATAGATCAGGTCAATATCTGAACGCCAATCGGCGATCACATTGTCCTTGCTCGTCGAAAGGATCCTCGACTGGTAAAAGTCGAAATTTCCCTGAACCAAAAGGCTTGGCTTCATGAAGTACTTGCTGAAGTTGAGCGTCACCCCATTCCGCTGGTACAATTCTGCATTTTCAAAACGGAAATTGAAAATGCTGTCCGCTCCCAACTCACCAACCTGCACGATCGCGTTATTCGAATAGTTGACATAAGGCTCCAGTGAAAGCACTCCCTGAAAAGCATTGATCCGCAGGGAAAACTGATGCACGGTGGTAGGGCGTAAAAAGGGATTCCCGGTTGAAGTGATCCGCGGGTTGACCTTGCTCGTAAACGGATTGATCTGTGACAGATCAGGATATTCACTTGTTGTACGGTATTTCAAGGTCAGATTCAGTTTCTGTCCGGCGGCAAAACGGATGTCAAACAAGGGCTGATAAATGATATAATGCAGTTGCTGACCCTGCGTGCGCGGCGCCGAATTTTCCGAGGCAATCCCGGCCCTCATGCTCCATTTATCGGAGAACTTCCACGAAAAGTTCGTGTACAGCTTATGTCGCATGTCACTCAAAAAGAAGTCAGAGGTATAGTTCAACTGCTGACTGGAAACCAGATCAAGTTGATCCACGGTGAAATCGTTGTTGAGTTCACGCCAGGTATTTCCATAACCGATCTGCCAACCAATCTTCGGTGAAAAATCATGATCGAACTCCACATACAATCGTGTGTAATGCTTTTTGTTTGTTCCCGTTTCATCACGATCGTAACTTCCTTCCTGCAATGTCGCCAGATGGTATTCATCTGCATAATAAGAATACGTGAAATTGGCGTTCAGACGGTTTCGCTTATTAAACTCTCCGATGTAAAAGAATGAACCCCGGGAATCAAAGGTCTCACTCTTGCTCTTTGTATAAAACGCATAGTTCGCCAACAACGAATCATTCGCATACACCCTTGTCTGGGTTTCCTGACCCTCCTCAGAAGTTCCGATGGGAATTCCGGAAATATTGGTTTCAAAACTGATCGAATGCTTCGGGTTGATACGGTAATCAAACCCAAGCGTGTAATAAGCTCCGTACTGCAAAACAAGTGTATTCGGGTTATCGGAAATGGGATTCTCAAACACCTGATATCCGTCCGCATACTCGGTTCTTGCGCGACTCATGATTTTAAAGTTTCTTCGGTATGCTCCGCCGCTGGCGTATAAATTCAGCTTGTTCTTTGTATAGTTAAATGTCAGACCCAGAGAACCAATAAGAAAGTCAAGTTTGTTGAGACGGTCCGGAGCAATATCCACAAGTTGCATTTCTTCGAGGTACAATTCTGTTCCCTTGTAATCATCACGGAGAATCACATTCACAATAGCTGAATATCCTTCCAACCCATAACGACCTCCGGGATCACGTGTGGTTTCCACTCTGAGCAGCCGCTCAGGATCCAGGTTCTGGATGTATTCCTGGCTCTTTTCAACCCCATTCACCAGGATCATAATGTTGGCATCATTATCAACGCTCAGTGTACCGGTATAATCATCGTAAGAAATCCCGGGAAGTTTATCGAGGACGTCCTTTGCGGCCGTGGCTCCCACTTTTTGTTCCTCCGTAATTACCTGAACATCGCGATCAAGCAGATCTATTCTGGAACTTGCTTCCACGCTCATTTCATCCAGATTCCTTACCTCCGGCGTCAACTTGAACACACCGATGAAGTTGTCTTCACCCACAGCGAGCGAGGGAACGGTATCGTTCATGTATCCGTAAAAACTGATCACCAGTTTGTATTGCCCGGGAGGAAGCGGCAGACGAAAGAACCCATTATCGTCTGTAATCCCTCCGCGAATCACACTATCGGCAGCGTCGAGCGCAACAACTTTGCAAAAAGGAAGGTTCTCCTTGGAGTCGACATCCTTCACCTGACCTGAAATTCGAAATTCCTGCTGAGCCATCAACGGCAACCCAAGGATCAATCCAAACAACAAAATGAAATACTTCATCGTACACATGTATTTTTTTAAAGGTAAACGATCCGAACCCAGGCGATCAAAGTTAAGTTGCGAACGCGGCGTTCCGGGTATAAATGGACGAACTTCCGTTTCAGTGGATCAGGTTCATTTCACTTTACACGTGTTATGACTGACAACAGTCGATGAAAGTTACAGTGAGGGAAATTATTTGTGGTGATCCCTGGAAACGGGTAACCGATCCTGAACTAAACAGCGCCGGGATAGCTCCTTTTATGAATCGATTTCGCATCGTATTTCAAACATTCCATGGCTGAATCTCGCTCTTCTTCCGCAAAATTCAACTGAAAATGCTCTGTTATCCGGGTAAATTCATTCCAAAATCCGGGATACTGAAAAAAACGCGTGTTTTCGTTTCGAATGGCATGACTCCGATGCAGTTCAACCATCTTCCGCAGGAATGCTTCCTTGTTCTCAAAATCCGATACGCCGGTGAAATAATGTCGCAAAACATTTGTCGGGCTATCGCACCATTGCACAAAGCCGTTTCCGGACCGAAGCAGGGATTGCACGACGTCAGTTGTTTCACGGTCGATATAGATCCTCGGGACGTCCGGGAAAGCCGCCTGAAACACATCCACAAAGAATACGTTCCAGGATGTCAGTTTGAAAAGAAGGTGTTCTTCTCCCGGAAATGCCGGCAGGTATGCTTCCATGATCTGCCTGAGACGAACGATCAACTCTTCTATTGTGAGGTGCCCGAACACATGTGCGAGCAAAAGTCCATTGATTGCTTCTGTTTCGGAAACCACACGTACCCTCCCCGAACTGCCCAGCATTTGCGCAAGAAGTGTGGAGCCACAATGCGCTGTGTGAAAGATCAATCCGCTGAGCCGAAGGTCCGGCACTTCCTGAGACACGACGCTTTCCGGATCTTTCGTTTCATTCCTGTACGTGTGCAGTGCATGTACACCATCGTCAAAAAAGGGATAGCGAAAAACATCCCGTGTCAACCAGCGATAAATAGTTTCCGGAGGATTGGTCGGGCTCGTATTCCAGGGGAAAAGTAGTTGGCGATTATTCCGGCTTGCTTCCATACACTATCACTCACTACATGAGCAAGGACGCCTGATACAATTTAAGCTCATCCCAGGAGAATTCGTCGTTTGCGGCATCCTTAATCGGACCGAGAGAACCTCCTTCGTAATGCGCCTCGAAAAGATCGTAAAGCGCACTGATGCGTTCCTTTGACATGACATCAGACAATTCCAGCTTCTCCTGCTTGATCAAACGAACACAATGTGTACTGATCGTACCTTTTGAAAGCTGACGTTCCCTTGCCACTTCTTCGATGCTCTTGCCGGAACGGATGAGTTCCAGCGTGGTATCGTACGTTGACCCTTTACGGGCTTTTTTCGCTTTGGGCTGATCCTTCGTTTCCAGCGATACTTCCATCGTATCGAAGTCGAGGGTACTGCGTTCAGCCCTTAGTGCCGTCTTCACCAATTCGATCTTTGCCTGCTTGTAATTGCGGACTTCAGCCTGGTCAACCACCTCATTGTTAAGCGGACGTCCATCGCGGAGTGCCTCCAAAAGCAAACGTGCTTTTTTGATCTTCAGGATCGTTTCCGTCAACATCAGATCCAGCTCCAGAAGTTCCTCAGCATACTGCTTTGTGCTCCGCTGCTGCTGCAATTCAGCAATCTTCCGCAGATTGGAGACCAGCACGCCATCCAGAGATTTGTAGAAATAATTGTAAGCCGCATCAACGCGTCGAAAAGCGTGCTCCAGATCTATCGCCCGGGCACCGAAAATACGTGCTATCTCATTCCGAAACTTTCGCGAAGCATCCAATGTCCCACTCAGGATCTGCACCTGCTGTGTCAACCAACTACGGTTTTTCCCTTTATGCGACTTTGATCCGACATCCTTGTACGTTGCCTGATGAGCCATCCAGGCATTGACCATATCCACCCAGTCGAAAGCCTCGGTCAACAGTTCATACACATAGTGATTGGTCGCATGATCGAGGTGCTTTTGCAATTGGTCCGGTGCCACTCCCGAACTCGCATATTCACGCACCAAAGGATCAGTTGTGAGTCCGTTTTTCTGCAATGGTTTCAGCAATACCAATCCGTCGAGAGAGCGCAAACGGGAAAGCGCCACGTACGCCTGTCCCGGAGCAAAAACATTGGAAATATCCAGTACTGCCTTGTCGAAGGTAAGCCCCTGACTCTTGTGCACGGTGATTGCCCAGGCAAGCTTCAACGGATAATGAACAAAGGTTCCCAGGGTGGTTTCCTCCATTTCACTGGTGGTCTCGTTAAAGGAATACTGAATGTTCTCCCATTCGTAGCGTTCCACTTCAAGACTGCGTTTTTCATCGGCAAAGTAAACCGTGATCTCATCCCTGCCCAGCGCTGTGACTTTTCCCATTTTCCCATTGTAATAACGTTTCTCGGGAGTCGGATCGTTTTTGATGAACATGACCTGTGCGCCAATCTTCAATTGCAGGGTTTCTTCAACAGGGTACAGATTTTCCGGAAAGGTACCAGTGACTTCCGCCACAAAACTTCGCGCTTTTCCGGGCAAAGCTTCAAGTGCCCGTTCGTTGATGGTATCTGCTTCCCGATTATGCGTGGTAAGTGTGATGAATCCTTCTTTTTCCTCCGGACGGAAACCTGGCTTCACACGCGCATTCAGCACCTCAAGATCAGCATCCGTCAGCACATTGTCGCGCAGGTGATTGAGGATTCCGACAAAGTTCTCGTCCTCCTGCCGGTGAACCTTGCTCAATTCCATGTAATAGAGCGGCTGTTCCTGAATTACCCTTGCATGAAAAAAATACATGCCTTTGTAATATCGGCTCAGGTATTCCCACTCACCTTGCTTAACAACAGGCGGCAACTGGAGCAGATCTCCGATAAAAAGTACCTGAACACCACCGTAAGGCTTGTTGTTTTTCCGCACATTCCTTAGCGTCCAATCCATGGCATCCAAAAGATCAGCACGCAGCATGGACACCTCATCAATAATCAACAACTCCAGGTTCCGGAAGATATTCCGT
>JBNKYR010000019.1:0-27164 GCA_050300995.1 Crocinitomicaceae bacterium
GTTAAACTTAATGTCTAATTAATGCTTTTTTTATCAAAACAATTTCATTCTCAAAATCAGTAAGCTCTGATTTTTCTTCTACACTGAAGTCTCGTGTATCAGAATACTTCAAAAGCAACGGAATCAGCAGATTCGGCAACAGCACCATGCTCATTAAATCAATAGTTATGCTGTCGCTTTTTTTCACTCCATTGGCAGTCATCATATTCGGATCGATTTCAAGTCCAATACTAACCTTCGTACTCTACATACTAAGTGGTTTCGGAATGGCAGGAATTGGTATGGGAATCATGCATGACGCAATTCACGGTTCATATTCCAGGCATAAGTGGTTTAATAACCTGATGTCGAATACAATTAGTTTGATCGGTGCAAACAAGGATATGTGGAGATTGCAACACAACGTACTGCATCACAGTTTTACAAATATTGAAGATCATGATGAGGATATAAATGCACCGTTATTTCTACGGTTTTCGCCACACGCAAAGAAGAATAAACTTCATCGTCATCAGCACTGGTACGCCTGGATATTTTATGGTTTGTCTACGCTATCATGGATTACCTCAAAAGACTTCATCAGTCTGGAAAGGTATCGAAAGATGGGCTTGCTCAAAGACCGTAAAACCTACAGAAAATACCTTCGGAACATTATATTCTGGAAAGTGATTTTCTTCTCACTCGTGTTGGCTCTTCCGCTGCTATTCTCACCCGTTTCAGTTTGGACTATCGTACTCGCGTTTTTAACGATGCAGTTCATAACGGGCTTAAGCATCTCTATCGTCTTTCAAACGGCACACGTCATGCCAAATGCTGAGTTTCCACTTCCAAATGAAGAAGGTAAAATGGAAAGTGAAAGAATGATACACCAATTACTCACCACTTGTAATTTCTCGCAGAAAGGTAATTTTCTTTTTTGGTTGCTCGGAGGTCTAACCAATCAAATCGAACACCATTTGTTCCCTCATATTTCACACGTTCACTACAAGAAAATAGCACCTATTGTTAAACAGACAGCAATAGAATTCGGACTTCCCTATAACACCAACGGAAGTTTCGTTTCCGCGCTCACAAAGCACTTTAAAATGTTAAAAGTGTTAGGCTCAATGGAAGTTAGCCAATCATAATCAACTTCCCAATCAATAGAATACATAATGCAACATAGAAATAATAAGCATCGAAACCGTGGGTCTCGAAACAAAATGGTTTCGAATATAGATCCAGGGAAACTGGTAAAAAGAGCCAGCCAAACAAAAGAAGAAAAATTTGTCTCAACCATAACCTTTAAGGATTTCAGCCTTCATAAGAGTTTAGAAAGAAACATTGCAACAAAAGGATATGTAAGTCCAACTGAAATTCAGGAGAAGTCAATCCCTTCATTAATTGACGGGAACGATATGATTGGAATTGCAGCTACGGGAACAGGGAAAACCGGAGCATTCTTGATTCCAATTATTCACCAAATGCTGGAGAATAAAGAAATCACCGCACTGGTGGTAGTCCCAACAAGAGAATTGGCACAACAAGTACAGGATGAGTACCGGTCACTGACCAATGGATTGGGGTTACATTCTTCCTGTTTTATTGGAGGAACGAATGTCAGCAAAGATATTTCAATCGCACGTCGTAAGAATCGATTCATTGTTGCTACACCTGGTCGTCTGAATGATTTGCTTGATCGAAGAGCATTAAACCTGAATCATTCTTCAATTCTTGTATTGGATGAATTTGATAGAATGCTGGATATGGGATTTATCAATGATGTTCGCAAAATTTCGCAGTCAATGCCGAATAGAGCCCAAACAATGCTGTTCTCTGCAACTGTTGACAAATCTCAGGAAAGACTGATTAAGGAATTTGTACACTTACCCATTCGTGTAAATGTTACGAGTGGTACTATGTCCAGCGACAACGTTCATCAAGATATTATTGAAGTGTCGGCTTCGGAAAACAAATTCGATATACTACTCGGTCTTTTGAAGAATCCTTCATTTGAAAAAGTGATCCTGTTTGCAGAAACCAAAAGTACCGCTGACACTATCAGCAAAAAGCTCCAAAAATCCGGGTTGCGTTCTGATGTGATTCACGGAAATAAATCACAGAACTACCGTACAAAAGCCATCAAGTTGTTTAAATCCGGAAAGACGAGAATCCTGGTTGCAACCGATGTAGCAGCCAGAGGTATCGACATAGACAATGTTACGCACGTTGTTAACTATCAGCTTCCGCGTACCATGGATAGTTACATTCACAGAATTGGAAGAACAGGTCGTGCAGGCAAAACAGGAATGGCTTATACATTTGTCAATTGATCAAACGTATAAAATCAGTAAAACAATTAAAAAAGAACATGCTAGAATCAATATAGCATTTGTCTGGCCAGACGTCAGAAAATAAACATGCTCCACATAGTGTGAGAGCTTCAATAATTAAACAAAGATTGATATGAAAACAGGAACAGTAAAATTTTATGATGCGACAAAAGGGTTCGGATTTATCAAAGATGACGAAACTCAGGAGGATGTATTTGTGCACAGATCAGGGATCACGGAAATGATTAATGACAATGACGCGGTTACCTTCAACGTTGAACAAGGACCAAGAGGATTAAATGCGGTAAGCGTTCAATTGAGCCACTAATCATTTAGTACATATTGTTAAAGCATTTCTCGTTATGAGAGATGCTTTTTTTTGTAACATACATGGGCATAACATCGCCAATGCTTTATGCCGAAAGAAGCTCGCCCTGTCCGGATCAGCTTTTACCTTCGGTGCTGATTCGTGGTCAAAAGCTTCGTCGCTTTTTCTTATATTCGGCAGTCGGCTCGAAAAGCATAACTGCCCACCTGGCACTTATTTAAAGGACCATGAAAAACCAGAACAACTAAATGCACCGGAAATCCTCCCTACTAATTGCCACTCTTCTTCTAGTAATTACATCCTGCAAAATGCCGGAACAAATTCGGTCCTACAATCAAATCATTGGTCCTGCAGCCAACGGTAATGTATCTCTGACATTGTCAAGAATGGATAGTGTGGATCGGTTCAGTAACCCATTGGTCAATCTTAAATATCAAAAACAGAAGAAAAAATATCATGCCCGGTTCTCAAGTGATAACGAGAAGTCGGAAGTACTCTGTAAAAATTCAGTAATCAATGACCTGTGCTCTTTCTATCAGGATTACTGGAAAATCAAGTTGCTGAATTCTCCCGTCAATTGCGATTCAATATTGTATCAAAAACTTTCGCATTATTTAGTTGACAATAAGCTCACCACTTTAACTTTTGAAGAACTCTCGAAATCCATAAAAGATGACTCAGAGCTAACCAGAGTGATCGGGAATGAAGGATTTCACTGTAAATTCTTTCTCTTAAACGGAATTCAAGATTTATTGATCTGGGACAAGGAAAGCCGTTCAATATATTCGATCGATTTACCTGAAAACAACATCGACATAAACGTAGTTTTCATTGAGAACTACATCCTGAAAGGGGCCGCCAATTATGCTACTTTCGGCTATTCGCAAATCGGAGGTTGGGCAAGCAATGAGGATTCAAGTCTCTTCTGCAACAAAGGCACTTATAAATTAAATTCCGAGAAATTTCAATATTCGTATCTCAAGCATGAATCCGTTCATTTTGTTGACATTGAGAAATATCCCAATCTGGAATCCGCTGATTTAGAATACAGAGCCAAGTTGATTGAATTGATTTATTGTACGGAAAAAACGATCTACAAGAGACTTGATGAGTTCATTATTGGTTCTTCGAATGAAACACGTGATAATTCTCACCCTTTTGCGAACCATCACTTGATAAGCCAACTTTCAAAAGAGTTTTTCAATACTGAGTTCGAAACTGATATTTCCAAATGGAAGTCCATCCCCCCGGAAGACATTAACAAGGTAAGTCTTGCGCTTTTCCGGAAAGGATCGGAACTGCTAAAGGCAAACCCAACTCTGAACAGAATTATTGAAAATGTGTATGACATCAACTAATGCTTACGCCAAAGCTACAGCATTGGAGCAAAAGCCACCTTTCGACAGACTCAGTGTGGAGAAAACCCGCAACTTCTGGTTGAGAGACCTTGGCAGTCAATTACGGCAATATCCAAACGTATAGTTGAGCAGAAACAACCGGAACATTGATCGAATTAAGAAATGAAAACAATTGAAATTCAATTTGATAACTTCACAATTACAACGGACAAATCAAAAATGGATATTGCTGCAATTCACGATTTTTTGTCAAAACATTCAGGTTGGAGTGACAATATTCCGTTTGATAGAGTAAAGACATCCATAGAGAATTCGTTGAACTTCGGACTATTCCACCATGACGATCAAATTGGTTTTGCCAGGGTGATTTCCGACTATTCTACAATCGCATATTTAGGAGACATTTATGTTTTGGATAAATATCGTGGACAAGGGCTTTCCAAAAAGCTAATGGACTGTGTTATGACACATCCAGATCTACAAGGACTTAGACGATGGATTTTATTGACCTCCACAGCAGATTGGTTATATGAAAAATATGGCTTTACCAAAGTTGCCAAGCCTGAATTGTACATGGAACTATTTGACCCAAATGTTTATAATACGGATCGATAATATCTTGACAAGATGAGCTATTGATAAAAACAACGAACCGCCAACAATGTATAAAGTACCAGCGGTTTCTGTGAAAATTTGGGCGTTGCCGGAAAGCAAATGGAATGAAATGAACGAAATGCCAGCCACAAAAGCCCTAACTTCATAGCCGCAAACTTTCGCGAGTCGCACAACAAAGGTGAACGATACCCGAAAACATATCAGGAAAAGAAGGAAACGCATCATTCGGATTGCTCTTCTTTCGGGCACGGTAATCTCTCTGTTTTTTGTTCCGTGGCTGTTGGTTTGGGCATGGATCTTACCACTTCCGGACACCATGCAGGAACAGGCCGATGAGGCGGTCGACCACGGATTCAATGGAATGATTGTCTACGTGGATCAAGGGGGGAAAGAACCGGCATTTTATACCGCTGGCTGGCACGATCGGACCAAACAGATACCTGCCCGGAAAGATGCCTTTTTCAAGATCGGAAGCATCAGTAAACTTTATACCGCCGCAGCGATTACCAAACTGGTCGGTGAAGGTCGCCTGGATCTGCACAAAACACTGGCAGATTTCATCCCCGATCTGGCGGGGGAAATTGAAAACGCGGAGAAGATCACCTTGAAAATGCTGGTGCAGCACCGGAGCGGGATTCCCAACTTCACAGATACTCCTGATTACTGGGCGCACCCGAAAGAAACGGCAGAAGAAAAGCTCCAGCTGATCCTGGATCAACCGGCCAATTTCAGGCCTGACGAACAATACGAATACTGCAACACGAACTATCTGCTGTTGAACATGATCATGGATAGTGTACTTGGCTACCCGAATTTTCAATTCATCCGGGAACAGATTTTAACGCCGCTCAATTTAACCAACACCTTTGTCTCCATCAAAGAGGTGAACATCGAAGATGTCATGAGTGGATTTCATGAAGGATACGACGCAGATCTGAAGACCGACGATATCGGAATGATCGCAACAGCCGAGGACGTAGGAGTCTTCCTGCGCGCCCTGAACAAAGGCACGTTCTTTACCGAAAAAGAACGAAAGATCTACTCATCCATCTATGAATACGAGCATTCCGGTTGGGTTCCCGGATACCAGAGCTTCGCGAAGTATTACAAAGACATGGATGCAGTGATGGTTACGTTTTACAGCACAACCGATCCGGATCTTATCCTGTGGAACCTTGCGGAGATCATCAATGGTCGCTTTGAAAAGATCATACGAAGAGAAGGGCCCTGACAGGATTAAACTGTATTTGTTTTAGACAAAAGCTCAGAGAAACGTATTATGAGGATGGGGATGCCGTATTGTCTACAAGCATAACGAATCGCAGGCAGACACTATGAATAAGGTTCGAATTCAAACAGGTAGACGTCACCGTAAGTATCTGTGTTCTTTATCTTAAAAGAATCCTTCTCCAATCGAATGATTTCATAGTATACCACCGAGCCATCATCAAAGGTTACAATTACATGGGACTTATCCGAATCAAACTCCCATACCCCACTTTTGTTCGGAAAGTAAACCCCTTGCTCTCCGGAGAAAATGATTTTGTTGTCCTCACGGATATACAATTGAGTGACCAAACTAAAATCAGTCGCATCAACATCGTTCCTGGTAACTTTTGTGGTTTTCCAGAGATTAACCAGGCGAGATTTTTTAGAAGCAAAAGAAGCTCTTCCTTCTTCATACTTACTGCATGAGATCGCAATGAGTGCTATTATCACAAAGAATACTGCCTTTTTCATAGGATTGATTTTCAATTAGAAAACGAATTAAGATCCTGGTTCGTTGGTTGAAGTGAATACACATTCGCAGGTAATCATTTTCAGTTCGATTTAAGCAGCATTCCGTAGATCGTCTGTTTAAACCTCAAACCGAAAAAAGTACTAAATTCGATCTGCTCCGAAGCAGGAACTTCACGTTGAACTGTCATACTTAATCAATACCAATGACCGATAAAGAATACCTCAATAATTTACGTGTGCCTACCAGGGAAAATCCCTTGAGAATTTTGCTAAGTGCCTGTCTGCTGGGAGAGTTGTGCGGAGTCGACGGTACAAGTAACGGGAAGTACCCCAGCGCTCTGAAACTGCTCAACTACGACAATGTGAAGTTGGTTACTTTTTGTCCGGAAGACTATGTGCTGGGAACGCCCAGAGAAACACCTGATTGTGACGGAGGCGATGGACATGATGTTCTGGACGGCAAAGCAAAAGTAATTACACAAACGGGAAAGGATATTACATCCGAGATGATTCGGGGATCATTAAAAATGCTGCAAATCGCCCAGGAAAATGATGTGGAACTGGCAGTCATGATGGACGTCAGCGGTGCTTGCGGAAGTCAGGTAATCTACAACGGAACGAGATTCTCCGAAAACCCCAGATACCAGATCGGAATGGGAATTTGCGCAGCCCAACTTGATCGCCACGGATTTAAAATAATCAGCCAGCGGGATTATGCATCGCTCGAAATACTCTATTCCAAATTGGATCCGACACATGTCATTCAGCACGACGCAATCGATCACGACCAAAACGAATGGTATCTCGATTATTTTAAAAAGGGCAAAGGGACATAACAACACCCGCATATCACTTGCAACAATCCCTTCTCCACCTGTAACATTTATTCCAGCAACATTGTTTTACCTCCAATGAGATCGAAACACTTCTATTTGGCAGCTTTGCTGATTCTTCTCTCCTTCGGATGCAAAAAGGAGGAAAATATTAATCCTGTAGTCGTTCAGGAACCAACAAAATGGGAGTTGATCCCGGGCCATTACAACGTTTACGACACGCTCGGAGCATTTCTATATGAAATGGACATCATACCTGTTCAGGCAGGAACGCAAATCGATTCATTCAGATTTGAGAATTTCGACGGCAATTTTAACTTCACCACATACCAGTCTTCACCCGCAAATTATCCCTGGAATATCAGCATCGGAAGTCATGACACCCTGTATGACCAAAATCAAAACCGGTGGAAGATCCATTCCTATCTGTCCGAAAACTACAATCAGTACAGCAACGATACGATCAGATTGCATTTTGAGAAGACAAACATCAACTACTACCTGGAAGACCTGGTTCCTTACTATTTCTGCGACTGCAAACAAATCGCTGTGAAACAGAATTGATATGACCGGACAAGCCTCTCCCCTATAAACCGGACATCCTCAGGACGCCCCACAACTGTTAAATATCCGGCCAAATAGAGAGAAGCGCGCAATCCTTGGTATCTTTGCTTCAGTAACTCAACCAAAGTAAGATGAATAATAGAATTAACCTTCTTGCATTCTTCGCATTATTTTTCGTGTCCGCTCCTGTACTTGCACAGTTCTCAACAGGATACGAATTGAATGCGCAGACAATGCAGGCAAATGACATTGATCTGGGGGATCTCGACAATGATGGGCTCCCGGACATTATTGTAGCACATGCACAAGACAATAAAATCAGCTGGTTCCGGAATTTAGGCGGTAATCAATTTGAGCTTTTGCAAGATCTTGTGCCGAACCTCCCGACGCCTTTTTCTCTAGCAGTAAGCGATATTGATGGGGATGGCGACAAAGATATTTTCGCATCCGGGGCCGGAAACAACCAAATTGTCTGGTATGAAAACGATAGCACCGGCACGTTCGGGACCGCTAACCTGATTGGTACCGCCACATGGGCACATCTCACCGCTACTGACCTGAATGGTGACGGTTTGCCCGATCTGCTGGTTGGTTCCCAAACAGGAAGCGAGATCAAATGGTATGAAAACCTGGGGAACGGGTTGTTTTCAGCCGAACAGCAAATAACCACACTGGTAGTAAGTGTGAAGGATGTTATTGCGGTGGATCTGGATGGTGATTTGGATCTTGATATCATTTCTGCCTCTTCCGCTGACAATAAAATGGCGTGGTATGAAAATTTAGGTGGTGGAACCTTCGGCCCTCAGCAAGTCATTTCCCTGACTGCCTCCGGAGCAAATTCCGTTTGCGCGGCTGACCTTGATAATGACGGAGATCAGGACCTCGTATTATCCGGAGGAGGAGACAACTCCGTTGCCTGGTATGAAAACCTGGGGGGAAGCTTTTCGGCTGAAAACATCATTACTACAAACGCCTCATTCGTTGAAAGTGTTTCATGCGCTGATATGGATGGAGACGGAGATTTCGATGTACTTACCAATCAGACTGCAGGATCTTATACACGGCTGGTCTGGTTTGAAAATGTTGGTGGCGCAGTATTTTCCGGGTACACGAATATCACAGACGACAGCTATGCAAATGTTGTTCGTTGCGCAGATATGGACAATGATGGCGACACAGATGTAGTGAGCCTGTATACCGGTGCTTACCAGGTAAGCTATCATGACAATCCCGGTGACGGGACCTTCGGTCAGGATCACCGGCTTACGATCTGGGGAAATCCTTCAAGGGGTCGACCGATTGATGTAGATCTGGATGGTGATGTTGACGTATTGATCACAATGGATGGTACCTACTGGTGCGAAAACCTGGGCGGCGGAAAATACGGTGCGGTTAAACACTATATCACCGGAAGCATGCAGGGAGCCGATATGGGTGACCTGGACAACGATGGTGATCTGGACATTGTTTTGGCAAATGGCACAGGGGCAACCGGCTACGCCAATGTGGTTTGGATGGAAAATCTTGGAAACGGCCTGTTTGGTCCGGAAGTCGACATCACCACGGATGTTACCAGTTCCCGAAGGGTTGAAATCGTTGACCTGAACCAGGATGGTTGGCTGGATGTTGTGGCCGGAGGCGGTACGATGGTCGCCTGGTACCGAAACCTGGGAGGTGGAAGCTTTTCATCCACGCAGACGCTGGGAACCGTTACATGGTGTCACTCAGTAGAAACCTTTGACCTGAACAACGATGGGGAACTCGATGTCCTCTACGTCTCCAGAAACGAAAACACCTTGTACTGGAATGAAAATTTAGGTAACGGAACGTTCGGCCCGCAAACGGTGATCGGCAGCAACCAAATGGGAGCGAGAGGAACCTATGCTGCAGACATTGACAACGATGGTGATCTGGATGTTTTCGTAGCATCCAGGGATGACAACAAAGTGGCCTGGTTTGAAAATCTTGGCGGAGGCTCATTCGGAACAGAAAACATTGTAACCACGAGCCTGCAGGATGCAGTGGACGTCTTTTTAGCCGACTTTGACCTGGATGGAGATATGGACCTTTCCGTGGCATCCATCAATGAAGACATTTACTGGTATGAAAATTTGGGTGGCGGAACGTTCGGTACCGGTCAGATCATCAGCAATCAACCGTTCGGAATGGACGGTCTTGAAGGGGCCGACTTTGACGGAGATGGCGATATTGACCTGCTATCCATAAACTTTTCATTCAATTCTATCCGATGGTTTGAGAACTACAATATCTCCAGCATGCAGATCAAAGGACGGATCTTTGTGGATGAAAATGTGAATGGGATGTATGATTCACTGGAAGCTTCAATTCCGCAGTTGGGTGTACTAAGCACGCCTTCCGTTGGCTACACCTATACCTATCCCGACGGAAGATATTTCATGTTGTTCAATGGGGCGCTCGGCACCTACAACATTGCTCCGCAACCACTCGATTACTGGGGAGTTACCACAGGAGCTACCAGCTATACGATCAACGTAACCCCGGGCTTTACTTCTCTGAACAATTTGGATTTCGGGTTGTACCCGGATACACTGGCGCATGACATTGAACTCGCTCTGGTGGGTGCGTTTCCACGATGTAACGATACCGTGAACTACTGGATCGACCTCGAAAATGTCGGGACCACGTTTCCTTCCGGCCTGATCCACCTTGAACTGGACGATAGTCTGGACTACGTTTCTGCGAATATCACTCCGGATTCAATTACAGGTCAGGACATCTATTGGAGCTATGACTCACTTGACTATTTTGAAACGATGCAAATTGAACTGCTCGTCGGAATGCCTGATTTTAACAGCATGGGAGACAGTATTCAAAGCATCCTTAGTGTAGCCACCGATTCCCTCGGAACAATTGTCTACACAAATGCAGATACGCTGAATCAATTGGTGATGTGCGCGTATGACCCGAATGATAAAACAGCTGTTCCTTCAGGAGATTCTCTCGGTTATATCTGGCCGGCACCTGAAAAGATTGAATACACCATACGCTTTCAAAACACCGGTTCTGATACGGCACGCACCGTAATTATCAGTGATCAGCTCGATGATAATCTGGTATGGAACACTTTGCATCCGATCGCAAGTAGTCATCCGATGACCGTAGAAATGACCCAGGGAGGAGAAGTCCATTTTGTTTTTGACGACATTATGCTTCCTGACAGCAACGTGAACGAACCGGCAAGTCATGGCTTTGTCCGCTATGCGATCAATGTACTTCCAGGCTTGCCAATTCAGTCTCAGATTTCAAATACCGCAAACATCTACTTCGATTTGAATCCGGCTGTTGTAACAAATACAGTTGTTCATGTTTTAGATACGCTTGAAGCAGATCCGCCTCCTGTAGCTGGAATATCCGAATCACTTGAGGACGAATCCGTGCGCATTTATCCGAATCCGTTTAAGGACTATCTGGATGTACATTACTCCAACACAAAGGGAGAAAATTATAGTATTTTAGTGTTAGATATTCACGGACGGGAGCTCATCAGAACCGAATGTGGAACCGGACAACTGACCAGGCTTGGCATGGAGAACCTTGAAAGAGCAGTTTACTTTATTCGGGCAATGAATGAGGACAACCAATTGCTCTTTGTAAGAAAAGTAATTCGCCAGTAATGGAAGAAAGGTAGAACGAATATTCTATGAAGGAGAAGCTTCTTCGCAAGATTATGAGGGAGCTTCTTCTTTTTCGCAGAATTCCGAAAGCGAAGCCTGGCAGCGAATCATTACAAACCAGTTGAAGATATGAGAATACTGTTTTTGATCATACTGGGCTTTCTCGCACTTGGAGCACTTGGAGGAGGTGCCTTATTGATCATTTCACCCTCCGGTGAGATGATGGGAATACCACTGTCAGAATTCGAAAATTCACCTTTCGATAGTTTCCTGATACCCGGAATCATTTTGTTCACTGTTCTTGGACTTATTCCGCTATTGCTGGTCATTGCGTTGATCAGAAAACCGGAATTCAAACTGGCGGAACGACTCAATTTATTCAATGACATGCACTGGTCATGGACGTTTAGCGTCTATATTGGCTTTACGCTCATCGGTTGGATCCAGATCCAGATGGTGTTTCTTCAATCTGTGTTTTGGCTGCATACGTTCTACATGTTTTATGGAGTGTTCATTATTCTGATCGCCTTGTTGCCGCAAATCAGAGCCTTCTACAAGAAGTAAAATAACATCGGGAAACACTTCAGAAGTGTACTCGTGCAGGCTCATTCCAACTCGCTTAAATCCTGTTCAAATGGTTGTTAGGTTCATCTGAACCGAAAGATTAATCATTCGGAGCGGATATTTGATATATATCATATTCTAAAACTTTGCAATTCCATAGTTTTGATTAAACCACTTTCAGCAAGACATGGAAACCATCAAGTTTGTAAGCGAAGACATAAAAGAAACGGAATTCGCAAGGGAACTAAAAAAAAGAGTCCGGGATTATTTCAAAGACAACAACATCTCCAGACATGGAGGAAGTGCCATGTATTTCAAATCCCTGGTTATGTTGAGTTTATACTTCACTCCTTTCGTATTGATCCTCACCCTGAATTTACAACCCTGGGTGGCCCTTATCCTGGTCGTTCTAATGGGAGTTGGCGAGGCTGGTATTGGAATGTCGGTGATGCACGATGCCGCACATGGAGCCTATTCGAATAAAGCCTGGGTGAATAAACTTGCTGCATCGAGTATGTTTTTACTTGGAAGCAATACGATCAACTGGAAAATTCAGCACAATGTCAGCCATCATACTTACACAAACATTTATAATTATGATCCGGATATCTCCACAAAGGCAGGCATCAGATTATGTGAACATGCGCCGCTAAAAAAATACATGCGTTTTCAGCAATACTATGCCTTTCTACTTTACGGTTTCATGACGGTGGCGAAACTGTTCGGAGAAATCAATACCCTGATTGGGTACAACAAAGAGGGCAGAACACAGCAAATGGGTGCAAACCCGAAAATTGAATTGCTGAAACTGATTCTTACCAAGATCATCTACCTCTCCATTTTCATCTCGCTGCCACTTCTTTTTACCGATTATTCGATCTGGCAGATTCTCCTCGGCTTTTTTGTGATGCATCTCGTAGCAGGGATTATTATGAGTACAATCTTTCAAATGGCTCATGTTGTGGTCGGGGTTTATCAACCGCTTCCCGAAGATGGAACTATCCGATGTGACAGACTTGTACATCAACTTAAAGCCTCGTCGGATTTTGGCAAAAAAAGCGGGATTCTCAGTTGGTACATCGGAGGTCTTGATTTTCAGGTTGAGCACCATTTGTTCCCCACCGTCTGTCATATCCATTATGCAGCTCTTGCCCCTATTGTCGAAGACACAGCCGCGGAATTCGGAATCACTTATAATTCGAACAGGACATTTGTTCATGCCCTGATTTCGCACTTCAAACGTTTAAGGGAGCTAGGAAACACATAATCTTATCCGGCGCTTCTCCGGGTGACGTCAAATAAGTACAACAAATACATGTTTTGTATGCGATCATTCCCGGAATGACTCCATTTTTCTCACACAAATCATCTATCTTGGAACCAGCAATTTTGATGAGGAGATCCATTTATCCGGGATCAAGAACGTCGGCTTTAAACAATAGACAACAAAATTTAAACGAACGATATGCAAACAATCCTGGGAGCAGGGGGAGCCATTGGAATTCCGTTGGCCAAAGAACTGAAAAACTACACGAGTGCGATTCGCCTTGTGAGCAGAGATCCGAAAAAGGTCAATGAAACTGACGAGCTCTGCCCTATCGACCTGAATGATCTGACGCAAATCGACAAGGCCGTTGACGGAAGCGAAGTGGTGTATGTAGTCATCGGTTTCGAATACAAAACAAGTGTCTGGCAGAAAACCTGGCCGGCCTTCATGAAAGCCGTTATCGAAGCCTGTAAGAAGCACAATGCCAAACTCGTCTTCTTTGACAATGTGTACATGTACGATAAAACTGCAATCCCACATATGACGGAGAACTCGCCCATTCATGCTTCAAGCAGGAAAGGACAGGTAAGACAGCAACTGCATGAAATGATCATGAAAGAAGTGGAGAACAATTCACTTACCGCGCTTATTGCCCGATCTGCTGATTTCTATGGTCCGGACAATAAGAACAGTGCCTTCAACATGATGATCGTGGACAATCTCATGAAAGGAAAAAAGGCACAGGTCTTCGGAAACATCAATAAAATACACACGTACACTTACACACCTGATGCTGCCAAAGCAACTGCCTTGCTTGGAAATACTCCGGAAGCCTATAACCAGGTATGGCATTTACCCACTACATCCGAAAAACTTACCAACCTGCAATGGGTACGTCTCGTAGCCGACGAACTCAATACAGAGTCCAAAATTCAAACGGTTCCCGTATGGTTGATGAAAGTACTCGGCTTGTTTATTCCGATCATGAAAGAGTTTCCGGAGATGGTATATCAATACGATCAGGATTATGTCTTCGACAGCAGTAAATTTGATCAGCAGTTTGGTATGAAAACCACAACTCCCGAAGAAGGTGTCCGCAAGTTGATTCGTAGTTTGAAAGGACAAAAGACTGACCAGTAACTCTTTGAAAAAGAGTCTTCAGGAAAAGTGCAAATAAACGGAATCTTTGACTTTTGAATGACGCCACAATGGGGTTTGAGAAATCTGTATTATTTCGAAATAAACACCAACCTATTCGCAACACCGGACGTTATTGCCTTAAACCAACTTCATGAAAAAGCTTCTCTTCTTCTTTTTTCTTGTTCCTGTAACACTTACAGCACAAACTTACGTTCCATTCATTTCAACCACAGATTCTTCGGATACCTGGCTGGATGTCAACAGTTGTACCGATCTCAACTGCTACCATACCTATACAAACCGCTATACAATTGAGGGAGATACAATGATCGGAGGTCTCCAATACATGAAGATATACTGCAAAACAAAACACGAACAGGGGAGCGACCAAAGTCAATGGTGTACGGTATCAACTACCTATTCCGAGTATTACTTCGGAGCCATGCGTGAAAGTGGAAAGAAGATCTATGTGATTCCTGATCTTTTCAATCCTGTTGAATACGTGGCATACGACTTTAATTTAAGCGTTGGGGACACACTCCCCTCACCAGCTTCACTCCCATCGGATCCTTCCGGTCGAATCATCAGTTCCATCGATTCCGTGCAGGTTTTCGGAGCTTACCGCAAACGCTACCTGATCAATTCGTCCAAATATGTAATTGAAGGAATCGGAGCCTCAACAGGTCTTTTTAACCCGATCGTTTACAATACATCCTATTGCGACATGCAAATGCTTTGCTACGCCGAATACGGTACCCCGGACTATTTCCTCTCGAACTGTGGGATGAATCTGAGTGTGTCCAGCCTCGACGTAGATCAGGGACCGGCTCAGTTGGTCAAAATTGTAGATGCATTGGGACGTGAAACAGTATTTAAACCGAATACACCACTGATTTACCTGTACAGCGACGGCACCACCAAAAAGGTATATACGATTGAGTGATAGTTGCTTCCGGGATGGATCATTTGAAATGGAAGAATGATCCAGATTATCGCTATCTTCAGGCATAATAATTGCAGCCAATCAGTGCAAAAATTTCTACTTATGTTACGTCCTTTGAAGCCCATATTTCTTTTATTCGTTTCAATCTTATTGGTGTCTTCCTGCAAGAAAGAAGAAATCATTCCCGAAACACCGACTCCCACAGAGCAATTGAGCCCCTATACGCTGGAAAACACTGCAAACATTGGTGTTCCGGTAAGTCACCCTACCGGGATTGCTTCGGATCAGACCAATTTATGGATCATGTCCGGCGAACACAATGGAAGTCAGCACGAATTGACGTACTATGATCCGAAAAACTATGTGATCCTTAAACAGTTCATCTATTACAACCTCATTGAAGTACTCGGCACCGGAGTGTACGGAGTCACCTGGGACGGAACGAACGTCTGGATCTCGGTTTCCGGAAACACCAATAAACTGGTCAGGGTTGATCCACAGACCGGGGATATCCTTCAGACCTGGAGCAGCCCAACTTCACTTGGTCCGTCAGACCTGGAATGGGATGGAACAAATCTCTGGATCGGCTCAGGAACAGGTCATATCTATAAGATGGATCCAATCAGTGGTGGCTCGGAATTATTTGTGAGTCATAAAGAGCCTCGTGACTCCGGAATTGGCTTCCGAAACGGAGAATTGTGGGTTGGGGACCTGTTCGACAATAAAATACACATCTACAGTGCTACAGATGGTTCTTACAAAGGAGTGATCAACGATGCGCTAAATGCGATAGGACAGTTCTGTTTTCATAAGGACCGACTTGCGGTATTGAGTTCCGGAGGCATTTCTTTCTACACCATCACCGAATAACAATCATATCAGCACCATTGAAGATCCGACATTTCCTCCTGTTCATTCCCGCGCTATTGATGGCGTGCACGAATGATACGCTGCAAACTGAGACTAACGACCCTGGGGAATTATCTGCCGGGGACCATGCGGGAAGTCCGGAAGATCAGGAACTGTTTGATCTGATCAGGGAAAAAGACAGCCTGCTGTTTGAGATTGGCTTCAATCAAATAGATACGTTGCAAGTTGCCGCTTTGGTCTCTGAAGATCTGGAATTTTATCACGATGAACACGGGATCATTGATTCGAAAGAAGCCTTTGTGCAGTCCATTCAGAGCATTGGCGATTTACCTTTCAAAACCTGGAGAGTCCTTGAAACCGGATCCATGGAAGTGTTTCCCTTGTACACGGATAACAAAACGATCCTCTACGGCATTCTTCAAACCGGCGTTCATTCATTCTACCAGCAGGAAGATGGAGAAGCAGCCCGAAAAACCAGCACCGCAAGGTTCAGTCACTTGTGGATTCTTGAAAACGCTGAATGGAAACTGAAGCGTGTGCTGAGTTACGATCACCAAAGCCCGGAATAGGTTCTTTTTTACCAGCATTTGAGGTGGTTCGGCATGCATTTCGGCGCCTCACCGTTTTTTAGCTACAACAATCCCGGATATGGCTACATCCGCTCGTTCAATATGCCTCAACTTTGTGATGTAGAAATCAAAAAACAAAATTTCATGTCAAAAGTTATCATTACAGGAGCAAGCGGCGGATTTGGAACCTTAACTGTAAAAACCTTACTAAATCAGGGACACACTGTTGTTGCGACCATGCGAAATACCGATTCGAAGAACAAAGCAATAGCGGACGAACTGAGCACACTCGGTGCGAAAATTGTTGAAATCGATGTCACCGATGATGAGAGTGTAAACACCGGTGTGGCAAAAGCCATCGAACTGGCCGGCGGTCTCGACGTGGTGATCAACAATGCCGGAGTCGGCGTCCTCGGAATTCAGGAACAATTCAATATGGATGATTTCAAACGCCTCTTCGACATCAACGTATTTGGTGTGCAGCGCGTCAACAGAGCTGTTCTTCCACACCTT
Source organism: Crocinitomicaceae bacterium (assembly GCA_050300995.1). GTDB lineage: Bacteria > Bacteroidota > Bacteroidia > Flavobacteriales_D > Crocinitomicaceae > UBA4466. The sequence continues at coordinate 17,273 of JBNKYR010000019.1, forward strand.
CGAAAGCAGGGATCCGGATTGCTCATTCACATTTCGAGCCTCCTTGGTCGGATTGCCTATCCCTTTTACGGTCCGTACAATGCCACGAAATGGGCCGTCGAAGCCCTGGCCGAAAATTACCGGGTGGAGCTCTCGGGGTTCGGTGTGGATTCCTGCATCGTGGAGCCAGGTGGATATCCGACAAGTTTTATGGATCATCTGATGTTCCCTTCCGATACCTCGCAAAACGAGAGTTACGGAGCAATGGTGGACACACCGAAGCAAATGTTCGAAGGTTTTGAGCAGGCCCTGGCAAGTAATCCGGCACAAAATCCACAAAACGTGGCTGATGCCATTGCCAACCTCATCAACACACCTGCAGGCCAGCGCCCTGTGCGAACCATTTCTGACAACATGGGGATGGGAGCAATGATCGAACCCTACAACAATCAACTGGCTCAGATTCATGAAGGATTGTACAATGCCTTTGGAATGGGTGACATGCTCAAATTAAAAGTCTGATACAAGACGAATGGAAAAAACAGGTGGTCAATGATTTGGCTGCCTGTTTTCTCCATCAGTCCGCCGAAAGCATTCCAAAAAATAAATACCTTGCAGTATGAGCAGCTCAAATACAGAAATCGCACGCCTGAATACCATCAGCGACTTGCATCGTTTTAACCAACTGCCACCTCCGGAGCATCCGTTGATCAGCCTGATCGACTATAGCGAGGCAAGGCACACCGCGGACAGTAACGAGATGAAATGGATCCAGGGATTTTACACCATTGCCCTGAAACGCAATGTTGTGGGTAAATTTCGCTATGGACAGCAATCGTATGATTTCGATGAAGGACTCATGACATTTTTCTCTCCAGATCAGGTCATTACGGTTCAGTTACTGGAAGAAGATGCCTCATCAAATGTTCCCAGCGGATGGATCCTGGCGATTCACCCCGATTTTTTCTTCGGGACTTCACTGGCGAAAAACATCAAGAAGTATCCGTTCTTCAATTATTCCGTGCGGGAAGCATTGTTCTTGTCAGAAAAGGAAGAAGGTGTTGTCAATGGGATCCTGAAAAACATCCAGGCAGAGTACCAAGCCAACATCGACCAGTTCAGTCAACAGATCATCATCAGCCAACTGGAGTTACTGCTCAGCTATTCCGAACGTTTCTATCAGCGGCAATTTCTCACCAGAAAGATCGCCAATCACCAAATCCTGAGTCAGTTGGAGGAAGTACTGGAGGAGCATTTCAATGACGGAGATGCGGTCACTACGGGATTGCCCTCTGTACAGGATGTTGCGCAACGCCTGAATCTGTCTTCCGATTACCTGAGCAGCGTGCTCAAGAGTCTGACCGGACAAACGACCCAGCAGCACATTCACAACAAACTGATCGAAAAGGCAAAGGTGAAATTGTCCACGACCAATCTATCGGTAAGTGAAATCGCCTACGAACTGGGCTTTGAGCACTCGCAATCATTCAGCAAATTGTTCAAGTCCAAAACCAAACAAACGCCACTGGAGTTTCGTACTTCGTTTAATTGAGCTTGCTACAACGAAGCGGTGGTCCCATCGCGGCATCAGACACCTGGTTCAAATGCCTGTGACCATGCTCTCCAGTGCTTTAGTCAGGTGAAACACGCTCACTTCCACATCACAAAAAGTACTATATTTAAATAGTCGTGACGTTGCCACTGAACACTGCGGAGCCTTGGCCGTCCACCAATAGCCACAACGATGAATGCAAACAGAATCATTAAAATCGAATCCATTTTAAGTGTCATCGGCGGTATTGGTTTATTGGTCTGGTGGTTTCTCATGCCTGTTCTGCTTCCGGTAGCTGATTCCGTCGAAAATTTCAAGAACTTAATTCTTAACGATAACTGGATCGCGGTTAACACAATTGGCCTTGTATCTACCCTATTCGTGACGCTGGGATTCCCCGGTTTCTACCTGAAACACCACGGGAAATTCAAATTGTTCGGATTCCTGGGATTGCTCATCTCAACCTCCGGACTGATCTTATTCACCGGTATTCAGTATTACGAAACACTACTATGGCCGGCTGCTGCCGAAATAAACCCTGATCTGCTTCAGGTTGATGGGGCACTGGTAAGCGGTGATACAGGTGTTGTAACCGGATTGCTGGTTTCCGGGGCGTTATTGGGAATCGGCTACATCATTTTTGGCATTGCCGCTTTACAAACAAAAGCATATCCCAAAATTCCCGTCTGGCTCATTATCGTTGGGGCACCGGTATTCGGAAACGGCATTGCTTTTCCCCTCAGGACGGTTGGACTTGTCTTGTTTTGCGCAGGAACAATCTGGCTTGCGAATGCTATTCGAAAAGACTGAATTTCTTTGTCCGGTGAACAGATTGCCTTGCTGAATCGGGGGACAATACGAACGAACGCGGCCCCTGACCTCGCAAAACGTTATCAGATCGTAGGTAGCAGAGAGCACATTGAACCATTGAACAAATGAAGTGTATAGCAACGTGTACGGGAAAAAGTACATCCCCGATAACCCCCGGGACAAGAAAAGCCCGTAACATTGTAATAGAAAACCACCCACGCCAGAAAATACTACACATGAAAAAACGCGTTCTCCTCCCAGCCATCATTGCCCTGTTTTCCCTTGTATTGATGTCCGAACAATGCTCGGATCATGCAAAAGAACCTGTTCAACCGGAGAATCCACTTGTTGTCGCCACTGATGACTTCCCCGAAACGAATGAAGATCCTGAGGAAATCGAGGAAGTTTCCCAGATCGCCGATCTTCACTTCGAATTCGACGGGAATTACGAAGACCTCTGGAAGAAGGTGGATTCCCTGCAGCAACTGGGACTTTATAAATCCGCCCTGGATGTCGTTCAGGTGATCTACACTACAGCGCGTGAAGAAAACAATACGCCACAGGTTATTAAGTCTGTCATTCACAAAATGAAGTACAATTCATACATGGCGGAGGACGAGTATATCATTGCCATTGATGAATTAAATGACATCTCTGCAAACACTTCCTTTCCTCTAAAGCAGATTATCCACTCTATCACAGCGCAAACATACTGGGCGTACTACCTGGAAAACCGTTGGCGGTACATGAATCGCACGGAGACGGTGAATTTCGTGAACGAAGATCTGCGCACCTGGGATCTGGTCAAGATTTCACAACACGTCAACAAGCATTACCTGCTCTCGCTCGAGAACGCTGACAGCCTGCAACACACGCAACTGAATGACTTCAGGGAAATCCTTATCGATTACAATGAGGATGAAAAGCAACGTCCGACGCTGTATGATTTTCTCGCACACCGCGCTCTCGACTTCTTTGAAAATTCGGAATCTTCCGTCGTTCGACCTGCAGATAAATTCATGGTTCAGGGCGAAAGCTATTTCGGGGATGCGGATGCTTTCCTGACAACTTCTACCAACTCCACGGACTCATTATCACATGAGTTGCACGCCACAAAAATCCTCAAGCGACTGACAAAATTCCACAAGAAATCAGGTCCTCCGGAAGCCATGATCGACCTGGAACTGCGCCGGCTTCATTTTGCAAGAGCACATTCTGTAGATGAACAAAAAGACACTCTGTACTACATCGCTTTGGAAAAGCTTTCGAAAAAATACCGTGACAATCCGGGATATACAGAGATTCGTTTCAATGTCGCAGGCTATCTGAATGAAAAGGGAAACGGTTACGACGCAACGACCGGCAAGCACAAATGGGATAAAAAACAAGCCATGGAAGTATGTGAAGAAGCCATGGCGGCCTACCCGAAATCGCTTGGAGCAGAACAATGTCAAAGCCTTCGCAATGCCATCATGGAAAAGAGCATCTCCTTTGTGGCGGAGTCAGCACTTGCTCCGGAGACGATCGGAAAAATAATGATGACCTATAAAAATGTGGATTCCCTGTACTTCAAAATGGTTAAGGTGGATTGGGATTATTTCTACCACCAGGAATTGTGGGGTGAGGACCTGATGAAGGATCTGCTGAAGAAATCCATTACTTCCAGTTGGTCACAAGCCCTGGACAATCCGGGCGATTTCCAGTCGCACAGCACGGAGATCAAAGTGCCGGAGCAAGCATTCGGACAATACGTCATTCTGGCCTCCCCGAACAAATCGTTCAGCACAGACAATAATGCCATTGCCTATACTTCGTATTGGGTGACCAACCTCAGCTATACCTACAGAAGAAACAATGATGAGTCGATTGATGTCATTGTTACCGACCGCGAAACCGGAGAACCGCTGAAAGAAGTCAAAGCAAGTGTTTATATCAATAAGTACAATTACACATCCAGAAACTACAACCTGGTTCGCAAGGAAACCTTTCACACTGATGCGTACGGAATGTTTACCATTCGTTCCAGGGACGACTACCGTAATTTCTATATCGACCTTGAAAAGGGAACAGACCATTACAACAACCTGAACCAACTTTATCAATCAAGGCCCTATCATCCGGACAAGGTCTATTCAACTACACATTTTTTTACGGACCGAAGCATTTATCGTCCCGGGCAAACAATCTACTTCAAAGGAATCCGCATCCATCACGATGACGACAAGCACACCCTCGAAACGGGCAAGCAATCCACGGTGATGCTCTACGATGTGAATAACCAGAAAGTAGCAGAGGTCGTGCTCACCACCAATGAGTATGGAACGTTCAGTGGATCCTTCACAGCTCCAACCGGTGTATTGAACGGTCAGATGCGCATCCAGGATCAACACGGGAGCAAGTATTTTTCAGTGGAAGAATACAAACGTCCGAAGTTTGAAGTCGATTTCGAGCCGATCTCCGGGGTGTATAAAATCGGGCAAAAGATCAGTGTAACCGGAACCGCCAAAGCATACGCCGGATCCAACATCGATGGTGCAGATGTTCAATTCAGAGTAACACGAAGCTGTGCTTTCTCATCCTGGGTTTGGTATCGTTGGGGGTATTACCCCTACTCCACGCCTGTTGAGATCAGGAACGGCGTGATGAAAACGGATGAAGAAGGAAAGTTCGTCATCGAGTTTGAGGCGACGGAGGATCCTTCGATCGACAAAAAATACTACCCGAATTACACCTACACTATCAACGCTGACGTGACCGACATCAATGGCGAAACACACAGTGGAAACCAGTGGGTAATCGTGGGCTATAACTGTATGAATCTTTCCATTCAGGTGCCGGAAGACATGGAGCGAAACGAGAAAAATCGCTTCAGAGTGAACACCACGAACCTCATGGGCGAAAAAGTGAACGCTTCCGGAACGATCAAGGTGAACCGTTTGCTGGAACCCGAACAACTTTTCAGAAGCGCTCTCTGGCTCAATCCGGAAATACAGAACATTCCCGAAGAAGAGTACCGAAAACTCTTCCCGCATGATGAATACGGCACGGAGCACGACTACACGAAATACAAAAAAGGCGAAGAGGTGCTAAATGCCAAATTCGATACCGGCGTTAACGACTCTGTAGATTTTACAGGAATGAAGAACTGGAAACCTGGACGCTATGTGATCGAAATGAACTCGATCGACTCTTTCGGAATGAATGTGCAGGAACTTCGCTATGTCACGATCCTCGATAAAGCATCTTCCGAAAATCCGCTCAATGAAGTGTGGCTTTGTTCGGCTTTGAAGACCACTTGTGAACCGGGAGAAGAAGCCGAATTTCTCATCTCAACCGGTGCCGAAAACCTGAACGTATTGTACGAGGTTGAACACCGCGGCAAGATCATTGAGCGGAAAATGATTACGTTGAAGAAGGAACAGCAAAAAATCACGATCCCCATCAAAGAGGAATTCCGTGGCAACATTACCGTTCATTTTAATTCCGTCAAATTTGGTCGTTCACATGTGTCCAGACACGACATCTACGTTCCTTACAGTAACAAAGTCCTGGACGTTGAATTTGAGACCTTCCGCAATAAACTGTTGCCAGGTTCCAAAGAAGAATGGAAGATCAAAATAAAAGGACCGAAAGGCGAAAAAGTAGCGGCAGAAATGATAACCGCGATGTACGATGCGTCGTTGGATGCCTTTGCCTCGAACTCCTTCTACATGAATGTATTTAACACCTACTATTCGAGCAAATACTGGTACTCCACTTGTTTCGGCCAAACCAATTCTCAACTCTATTCGGACGATTGGAATATCTACCTCACCATGCCTGTACGCGAATACAAGCAACTCAATTGGTGGGGCTACAACGCCTATTACAGCCGATATTCTTATCGAAATTACTATTACGACGGGGACGAGGACGATTACGGCCTTCGCGGTGGTGCAATAATGATGGATATGGCCGTCAGTGAAATAGCCAACGAAGAAAGGGAAGCTCCTCCAAGTATCGCAAAGGAGGTTTCGGGAAATATAGCTACGCGAAGCGATAATAAGGCAGTTGCTACTGGAACAACCGGACTGGATAAAGCAAATCAGCAAACCATTCTCACACCGGGGGTAAAAGATGCCGAAGGCTCCGACCGAAACGGATTAGGGAAGATCGAAGCGCGTTCCAATCTGAATGAAACAGCCTTCTTCTATCCGCAGTTGGAGACGAATGAAAAGGGAGAGGTAATCATTTCCTTCACCATGCCTGAAGCACTGACCAAATGGAAATTTTTGGGAATGGCTCACACAAAAGACCTGAAAATCGGCTACATCCAGGAGGAAGTTGTGACACAAAAAGAACTCATGGTTGTTCCGAACGCTCCCCGTTTCCTGCGCGAAGGAGATCAAATGACCTTCACTGCTAAAGTTTCCAACCTTTCCGAGGAAGACCTCAAAGGTTCCGCTCAACTGCTCTTGTTTGATGCATTGACCATGAAACCGGTGGACTCCTTGTTCGGCAATCTGAATGCAGTTGTCGACTTCTCGGCAGCCAAAGGACAGAGCAGTAGGCTGGCGTGGAACATTTCCGTTCCTTCCGGTATTGGCGCCGTAACCTATCGCGTGGTAGCCAAAGCAAAGAACTTCACAGATGGGGAGGAAATGGCCATTCCGGTTTTATCAAACCGCATGCTTGTCACCGAGTCGATGCCACTGCCTAGCAAGGGAATCGGAACGAAGGATTTCAAGTTCACTAAATTGCTCAACAGCGGAAGCTCACAAAGTATCAGACACCATAAATTGACCCTGGAATACACTTCGAATCCGGCATGGTATGCCATTCAGGCGATGCCTTACATGATGGAATACCCGTACGAGTGCTCGGAACAGATCTTCACACGCTACTACTCCAACTCCATTGCTTCACATATTGTAAATTCAAGTCCGAAGATCAAGAACGTCTTCGAAGCGTGGAAACAAAGCAGTCCGGAAGCCTTCCTTTCCAACCTTGAAAAGAACCAGGAACTGAAGTCGCTGATGCTTGAAGAAACGCCATGGGTATTGGATGCACAGAATGAAGGAGAACGCAAGAAGCGCGTTGCCCTGTTGTTCGATCTGAACAAGATGGACAATGAATTGAGCCGGGCCATCCGAAAACTGCAAAAAATGCAGGTCTCCAATGGTGGCTGGCCATGGTTCCCGGGAATGCGCGATAGTCGTTACATTACACAACACATCATCACAGGGATGGGACACCTGGACCACTTGGGCGTGAAAAACGTACGGGAAGAGAAAAGTGTCTGGAATATGACACAAAACGGCGTTCGCTACCTCGATGAGCGCATCATTGAAGATTACGAATGGTTGAAGAAACATGATCCGAACTACCTGACTGAACAACGCATCGGTGAAATCCAGATACAGTATTTGTATGCACGCAGCTACTTCAAAGATCTGCCAATGAACAATCGACTGAAAGAAGCCTACGATTATTACCAGGGGCAAGCCACCAAATACTGGAAGAACTTCAACCTTTATAACGAGGGAATGATCGCGCTGGAAGCAAAACGTTTTGGGATCAAGGCATTACCGGAACAAATCATGGCATCCATCAAAGAACGCGCGATCGTTCATGAAGAACTCGGAATGTACTGGAAGGACAACGTTTGGGGATACTACTGGTACCAGGCTCCTATCGAGACACAGGCTCTCCTCATTGAAGCATTCGACGAAGTAACAAACGATGCTGCATCTGTGGAAGAAGCGAAAGTCTGGCTGTTGAAACAGAAGCAAACCACAGACTGGAAAACCACGAAGGCTACAACAGAAGCGGTTTATGCGCTGCTTTTACGCGGTGCTGATCTCCTGGCGAACGACGAACAGGTGGAAGTAAAAGTGAACGGAAAAGTGATCGATCCGGCAGCACTGGGGGCAAAAGTAGAAGCTGGAACAGGTTATTTCAAGACATCCTGGGCGCCCGAAGCCATCGTTCCTGAAATGGGGAATGTCTCCGTGACACGCAAGACCGAAGGCGTTAGTTGGGGAGCCATGTACTGGCAGTATTTTGAAGATCTGGACAAGATCACCACACATGAAACACCGTTAAAACTGAAAAAGGCCTTGTTCCTTGTACAGAATACGGATCGCGGACCGGTGATTACGCCCATCACGGAAAATCAGGCCCTCAAGCCAGGTGATAAAGTCCGCGTACGCATTGAATTACGCACCGATCGGGATATGGAATATGTGCACATGAAAGATATGCGCGCCGCCGGCTTCGAGCCGATCAATGTATTCTCGCGCTATAAATGGCAGGATGGTTTGGGCTATTACGAGAGTACAAAAGATGCGGCTACCAACTTCTTTATGGATTACCTGCCGAAGGGAACCTACGTATTCGAATACGACCTGCGGGTGAGTCACTTCGGAGACTTCTCCAACGGCATTGCTACGATCCAGTCCATGTATGCTCCTGAGTTCACTTCACATTCCGAGGGCATCCGTGTGAATGTAAAGGAATAGGAAGCCAAACCATCTGACAGAGCGAATTTGCTGGCATGACATTGGGAATAACAAGCGCAAAAGCGGCCGAACTGATTAAAGAACACGGCTACAATGAACTGCCGTCGGCAAAACCAAAAAATATCTGGCGGATTGCGTTGGAGGTAGTAAAAGAACCCATGTTCATCCTGCTGCTGAGTTGTGGTTTTCTCTACCTTCTGCTTGGCGATTATTCTGAAGGTATCGTGCTCTTATGCTGGATCTTCATCATCATCTTTATCACCTTTTTTCAGCACCGAAAAACCGAAAAATCCTTAGAAGCATTACGACAACTTTCTTCGCCGAGAGCATTGGTGATTCGGGATGGACAGGAAACAAGAATCGCCGGAAGAGAAGTAGTTCCTGACGATGTCATCCTGATCAATGAAGGTGATCGTATACCTGCTGATGCACTGGTTCTGGAAAGTAACAATCTTACTGTCGACGAATCACTTCTGACCGGTGAATCAGTGCCGGTTACAAAAGTAAGTGAGGGGTCACAAAACAGGATTTTCAGCGGAACATTAGTAGTACAGGGTAGCGGAATGGCAAGGGTGCTGACAACAGGTACGAATACTCAGTTCGGGAAAATAGGGCTGTCATTAAAATCAATTGAGAAAGGCACCACAAGATTGCAACAGGAAACAAAACTATTGATTCGCAATTTATTCATTGGCGGAGCGATAATCAGTGCGGGCGTAATCACCGCCTTCTATTTCACAAGAGGCAATTTCCTTGAATCATTGCTTAACGGTCTTTCTGCCGCTATGGCTTTACTTCCCGAAGAATTCCCCGTGGTTCTCACCATTTTCCTGGCGCTTGGTGCCTGGCGACTGTCAAAGACCCAGGTATTGACACGAACCCCGTCCGCCATTGAAACACTGGGTTCAGCAACAGTATTGTGCAGTGATAAAACAGGAACGATCACACAAAATAAAATGGAAGTCGCTGTTTTATATCACAACGACAGAATCTTTAAGAAAGAAGTATTCGCTACCCACCCAAAAGATCTTGAACACATCGTCACAAGCCT
>JBNKYR010000020.1:0-26955 GCA_050300995.1 Crocinitomicaceae bacterium
GTTCACTGTGGCCGGGTTGCTGGCTGTCGGAGGTGTTGTATCATCAATTGTGATCGTCTGGGTTGTCGTTGCCACGTTACCACAGGCATCGGTATATGTCCATGTACGCGTGATCGTTCCGCCACAGGCACCTCCTGCAAGCGGTGAATCAACGCCCGTCACGGTTCCTGCGCCATCACAGTTATCCGTCCATGCAAGATCAGTCATCGCAGGCACATCACCTGTACATTCTACCGTTACATTCGCAGGTGCTACTGCAAATACCGGTGACTGCGTATCATTAATGGTAATCGTCTGTTGAACATCCACATAACTTCCACAGGCATCCTGCACACGATAGGTTCGCGTAATAATTTCAGGACAGGTACCTCCATTGGAAACATCACTGATAAATGTCACGGAAGGTGGAATCGTATAATCATCTGCTTCATCCGTTACAACATTCGGGTTAGGTGCCGGCACATCTGCACTACATTGTACGTTAATTGGCGCAGGATTACTGGCCGTTGGCGGAGCATCGACCGTAACCGTGACCGTATCGTATGCCGTACATCCGTTAAACGTAACTTCAAGATAGTAATCGGTCGTAACAGCAGGGCTCACCGTAATCTGCCCGTGATCCTGACTACCGCCCGTAAGAGTGATCGTTCCGGTTGCACCTGTGCTCCACGTATAGGTTGCACCATTATCCGGTGTCACAGGATTTGCTCCAATTGTTGCTGAACCCGAACCACCACAAATCACCTGATCAGGCCCCGCATCCGCAGTAGTCCCCGGAGGAACAACAATTGTTGTGGATGCATAGCAGGAATCGGTTGATCCGTTGGTGTACCATACACCGATTGTCGTAGTCGAAGTGATATTGGTTGTATACGTGGATGGATTCGGGAAGCCTGGAACCGATGTATAATCGTACCAGTAACTTGAACAGTTCGTATTCGCTGTAATGTATACGTTATCGATACCCCAGTTATCACAACACGTACCTGAAGAACTCGTTTGAATCCACTGGAACTGCGTATTTGGCGTCATTGCGCCTGCAGGAATCGGAAGCGTATATGAATTCCAGCTTGTGAGTGTCGGATCATATCCTCCCAATGGATCCCAATATTGAATAACGGTCCATGTGGCGCCACCATCCGTGGAGTACTGAAGATAAACTCCCTCATTTGTCAAGTCGGGACCTTCACATGGAGACGCTCCACCTTGTGTAGAATACGCCATATCAAACGTGATCGTTCCACCACAACTTACGTCATACGAAACGGTTGTCAGGTTTGGTGTTCCGGTTGAAGTAGATGCCCAGTAATAATTCGTTCCATCAAGGCTTGGTCCACATGGAGAACCTACAGCACTACCTCCTGTTGCTACCCAACCACTACCAAGTCCGGAGTTAAAATTATTACTCATGACAGTATTCTGCTGCCCTTCACCGACAGCGACCAATGTCACATCTCCCCCGTTACAATCAAGCGTTCCCGATGATGGGTTCGTACATGAAATGGTAGCCTGCCACCCGGTATATGTCACAGAACCATCACTGGAGAAAGTGATGGTAAGACATCCTGTTGTAGACTGAATAATTCCCGGATTTGTTGATCCGCCCTGGGACTGTGAATTCCACAAAAGTGTCCCACCTGTAGTGGAACCATCGTAAATATTGAGGAAGTCAAAGCTGGTTTCTACCTGAAACGTTCCAGCGGAAAAATCAAGAATAATCTGCTCACCAGGCTGATCCGAGCAAAATGTCTGGGTTATCAGTGAAGTACTGTTTGCATAGTTTCCTGTGCCTCCCGGATCATAAAAGGTTCCGCTACATGTACTTATTGTTCCATTCGACATGTTATAATCAGTTATAACGGGAGGGGGGCCTCCAATCACGTAGTCGAGTGTCACATTACATGGAACAACCTGCGCGTATCCAGTTGTTAGAACAAGGAGCGCCAAAAGTTGTAAAAGTGTCCTGTAAAAATGTTTCATTTCAAATAGTAATGGGTATCTCTGGGCAAGAGTTATTGATTAGTGTGTAGATTCGATAATTGAAAGGAGGTTAAATTGGCTCCTCTTTCATATTGGGCGTCATTGAATCTCGAGAATGGTCTGAGATCCATGTATTGATCGTTATCGCAACTGGTTTCAACGACCTGGTTGGCCGGAACAAACACCATTCGGTCGTATTCATCATAACCACATGTACGACAAACACCGTCGTAGAACAAATCAATGTGCCACGCCAACATCAGATCGCTTCCCGTATTATTCGTAAAGCGCATCATGATTGCTTCAAAATCATAACCGATTGCCGGATCACAATCCGCTTTTTTGTATTCGATCTTAAAATCCGGGGTACTGATATAGGTCTCCCACTCCGCTAATGCGATGTTTTTCGATATAGAAACCGAAGTTGTTGTGTACTGCTGCGCACTGAGTGTTCCAATGCAGAATATGATTCCTCCCAGGCAAGAAAATAGTTTGCTCATAGTAGTTTAGTTAGTCGCCTTTGGTTCTATGGTCGGGAATATCCTGACCTCCAAAGATTAAACGCAAATTTAGAGAATGGTTGCCTCAAAAAAGGCCGATCTTTTCAATAATATGCGAAACACTTGATCTGTTGAACATTTTAAGCTTCCCATTGAATATTTTTGAATCTTCAATGAATATTTGGTTTACGGATTCGGACACAAAAAAGGGGAGTACAGTACTCCCCTTTGTGCGTTTGATGAATGTGTTCTATCGTAATACGTTCACATGCCCGGTGACCATCACGCGTTCATCGGTCATGGTCGTCTTGAACTCGATCTTCCAGGTGTATGTTCCGTCCTGTACATCGTACTGACCGGCATACGTGCCATCCCAACCTACTTCTACGTTGTGCGATTCCCATACGATCTCGCCCCAGCGGTTGAAGATCAACAAAGTGTAGTCAAAAGGATCGTAACCTGCCGTAAACACCGGTCGGAACGTCTCGTTAAAGTCGTCGTCATCAGGCGTGAAGGTATTCGGTACATAGAAGATCAGTTCTTCTTTCACCGTTACCGTTTGGTAAGCCGTATCGGTACATCCGAGTGGTGAGTAAGCGATCAACTCGATCACATACGTCCCTCCTTCTTCATTCGGGAAGAGGTGGCCTGGTTCGAACTCGGTGCTGTTTGCAGATTCATCTCCAAAGTCCCACAGGTAGTTCACAGCTCCGGTAGATGTGTTGTTCATATGAACCTCACTGTTCAATACCGATACTTCGGAAGAAGACACACTGAACGAAGCAACAGGATCGTCCTCTACGTAAATGTAGTCTACATATGTCTCGCTGCTTGTACATCCGTTAGGTGTGCTTGTTGTCAACGTCACATCGTACAGACCGCCATTCGGGAAGGTTGTCGTAACGCTGCCACAACCGGTCAATGTTGTCCCGTTGCTCAAGGTCCAGATGCAGTCAGTAATATTGCCCTGCGAGGTATTCGTAAAGGTAACGGTCAACGGCTCACAGCCTGAAGTAACATCAGCGGTAAAAGAAACGATCGGAAGGGCCTCAACGGTCACATCGACCTGGTCGGTGTTCTGGCAACCGTTTGCATCGGTTCCGATAACCGTATAAGTCGTTGTTCCTACCGGTGGGGTAAAGGCTATACCATTCGTTACGCCGTTATCCCATACATAGTTCTGAGCACCGCTTCCGGTCAACGTAACCTGGTCTCCTTCGCAGACGATCACATCGTTGCCGGCAAAAACAACCGGTGTAGGGTTTACTGTCACGTTCACCTGGTCGGTGCCTGTACAACCATTGGCATCTGTTCCGACAACCGTATAGGTCACCGTACCTACAGCCTGGATAAATGGTGTGTTGTCGGTAATCCCGTTATCCCATGCATAGTTCTGCGCTCCACTTCCCGAAAGGGTCACCTGGGTACCTTCGCACACTGTCTGGTCAGGACCGGCATCTACGATCGGGTTCGGGTTCACTGTCACGTCTACCTGATCGGTATTCTGACATCCGTTACCATCTGTTCCGGTTACGGTATAGGTCACCGTACCTACTGCAGGGGTAAAGGCTACGTTGTCGGTAATTCCGTTATCCCAATTATAGGTGTTGGCGCCACTGCCCGAAAGGGTCACCTGGGTACCTTCGCAGACTGTCTGATCCGGCCCGGCATTCACAGCAGGAAGCGGGTTCACTGTCACATCTACCTGGTCGGTGTTCTGACAGCCGTTTGCATCTGTTCCGGTGACCGTATAGGTTACTGTGCCTACGGCCTGGGTAAAGGCTACGTTATCGGTAACTCCGTTATCCCATGCATAGTTCTGGGCGCCACTGCCCGAAAGGGTCACCTGTACACCGTCACAGACTGTTTGATCTGCTCCGGCATTGACATTCGGAAGGGCATTGACTGTGACGTTCACCTGATCGGTGTTCTGACAGCCGTTGCCATCCGTTCCGGTGACCGTATAGGTTACCGTACCTACCGTAGGGGTAAATGGTGTATTGTCGGTAACTCCATTGTTCCAGTTATAGGTATTGGCTCCACTACCCGAAAGGGTTACCTGGGTGCCCTGGCAAACTGTCTGATCAGGACCGGCATCTACCACCGGAAGTGGGTTCACTGTAATGTTTACCTGGTCGGTGTTCTGGCATCCATTCGCATCCGTTCCGGTGACCGTATAGGTCACTGTGCCTACAGCCTGGGTAAACGGAACGCCATTGGTGACGCCATTGTCCCAAACATAGTTACTTGCTCCACTCGCTGTAAGGGTGGTTTGAACTCCTGTACATACTGCCTGGTCAGGACCGGCATTGACAGCAGGAAGTGGATTTACTATCAGCGTAACATTTGAGGTACTGTCACAACCCGTAGGAAGCGTGAAGGTCTGCGAGTAAACACCTGCTACTGTCTCAGGGTTCCCGTGGATCGTTGCTACATCGCCCTGGCAGATCGTTATCGATGAGTTGTAGGTAACTACGTTGTTCTCTGTTACTACGAACGCTGGTGATGTTCCCTGACAACCGTTCACATCGGTAACGGTCACCGTGTAAGAGCCTGCCGTAACGTTCACTGTTGGTGTAACGGCTGCATTTGACCACAAGTAACCTGCGTAAGACTGTGCAGTTGAAAGCGTCGAGAACGTTCCGGTACAATAGGTCGATGCTCCGTTGATCGTTGGTGCAGGGTTAGGGTTGACGGTAACGTTCACCTGGTCGGTGCCCGTACAACCATTGGCGTCGGTGCCGGTAACGGTATAGGTAACCGTACCTACGGCCTGGGTAAAGGCTACGTTATCCGTTACGCCGTTATCCCACACATAACTCTGGGCGCCACTGCCGGAAAGGGTGATTTGTGTACCGTCGCAGACCACCTGATCCAGACCGGCATTCACCACCGGGTTAGCATTCACCGTAACGTTTACCTGGTCGGTGTTCTGGCAACCGTTGCCATCCGTTCCGGTGACTGTATACGTCACTGATCCTACCGCAGGGGTAAATGGTGTGTTATCGCTGACACCGTTGTCCCATGCATACGTATTGGCACCGCTACCTGAAAGGGTTACCTGTGTGCCCTGGCAGACTGTCTGGTCAGGGCCAGCATTGACAGCAGGAAGTGGGTTCACGATGACTGTCACCTGGTCGGTCGCATCACAACCGTTGGTGGTTCCCGTTACGGTATACGTCACTGATCCTACTGCAGGAGTAAATGGGGTATTGTCGGTAACTCCGTTATCCCATACATAGCTTGTTGCCCCGCTGCCCGATAGGGTTACCTGGGTGCCTTCGCAGACCGTTTGGTCAGGACCGGCATTCACGTTGGGAAGGGGGTTCACTGTAACTGTCACCTGATCGCTTCCCGTACAGCCTTGAGCATCTACTCCGTCTACTGTATAAGTTGTTGTAGCTCCTGGTGTAACCGTCTGGCTTGCGCCATTGGCACTGATCGGTGCCTGCCAGGTATAGCTTACGCCGCCTGATGCGGTCAATGTCGTTGATTCTCCGGCACAGATCGTAACATCAGGTCCGGCATTGATCGGTGCATTCGGAATGACCGTAACGGTGGTTGCATCCGTGTTCTGGCAACCATTGGCATCCGTTCCTGTAACGGTATAGGTAATGTTACCTGCCGGGGTACAGTTCACGGAAGCTCCGCTGGTGGTATTCAGGTAAGTTCCCGGTGACCAGCTATAGTTGGTAGCCCCGGTGGCAGTAAGCGTGATTGTTCCTCCGGTACATACAGAGTAATCAGGTACGTCTACAACAGGCAGGGCATAAACCGTAACGGTCTGTGTCGAGCTTGCAGGACAGGCTCCTGAAGTTGTATACTCAAGTGTATACGTTGTTCCTCCTACACCTCCTGTAATCGAACCACTCGAACTGTTCACCGTTGAACCATCCAATGGATCCGGGTTGTAAGCAAAACTTCCTCCCGGTGTTCCGGTAATGGTTGCGGCAGGAGAAGTGCTCCCTGCACAGAAGTTCGTAGTCGTAAAGCTGGCGTTGTCAACAGCATTTACTGTCACAACGGCATTGCCCGTATTGCTACAACCTGTAGCGGTGATCGTGCCGGTTACCGTATAGTTCGTTGTAACGGCTGGGCCTGTGAAGGCTACACCATCGGTGACTCCTCCACTCCATACATATGTATCGGCTCCTGTTCCGTTCAGCGTCACCATATCTCCCGGACAGATCGTAACATCGTTACCATCCACGGTTGGAAGTGGGTTGATCGTAACAACGAAAGTTGCCTGGTCAAAACACGTAGGATCAGGGGTTGTGTACGTCACCGTATAAGTTCCGGGGGTAGAAGCTGCAAGGTTGATCACACCGCTTGACGCATTGATCGACATGCCGCCCGGAGAAGCCGTAAAGCTTCCGCCCGTTACACCCGTAATCACAGGTGATGGGTTCGCTGCATCCTGGCAATAAGCATTCTGCGGATAGGTAAACGATGGATCTTCTGTCCCTGTAAAAGTTCCTGTAATGGTCACCGAACAGTTCGTGCCGTCAGAGATATCTACCGAGTAGTTATCCCCGTCTACCAAACCGGTAATGGTGATCGTGCCGCCGTTAGAAGCGGTCGTGTTGCCCAAAGAGGCTGTTCCCGGTGAAAGGTTCGATGCCGTGAAGTTCGTGCCATCCAATGCTGGCTGACCTCCACTCACCGTAATCGTAGCAGTGCCCGCCTGGCAGTCTTCCGTAACGTTCGTTACGATATCCTCAAGGTAGGTCACCTCGTAGGCAGGACCAAGGTCATAACACCAGTCACCGCCATTGATCGAGATCGCGTAAATACCATTCACCATGCTGTACATCGTGACAGGTACATACCAGTAGGTAGAACCGTTACCAAGGTTGTTGATGATAGACCAGGCCCCGTTGGCTGATGATGCTACTCCCAATAAGCAGGGATCCGTATTGACATCCGTCGGTGGGGTAACCGTCGGTGGACAGTCGTATACCAACAACCAGATGCCCGGATCGTAAGGCGCTGAAATCGTTCCCGTGTAATCATCAGGGGCCGTGTAATCACCATTCGCTGTGATGTCCAACTGGTCGCCGAAACACAAATCATAACTGATCGGACCCGGGGAGTTCGTGTTACCGGTACTACCCTGATTATAGGTCCCAGCATCCGCTGAACATGTACATCCGGTGGGATTATCATAGGAAGGAGAAGTCAACGTACATCCTGGATCAGCAGTAAAATAAGCTGTCACCGAACAGTTTGTCGTACCATCCGAAGGAAGGTTTGAAATAGTATAGTTTGTCGGAGAAGCAAACGGAGGGTTAAACACCGCCTGGTTACCATTACAATCTTCCACAATCAACTGACCGGTTGCCGGTGCGTTGGTAAACTGCACCTGTCCGGTCAATTCGAAGTTATTGGTGTTCGGATCGCAAGCTCCGACGTTTACGTCCAAATAGTTCATAAAACAAGGTGAACTACAATCGATCACAGTAATGGATGTAGATCCCTGATCATCACATGGAACAGATCCGATGGTATAATCAATCGTGAAGGTTCCCAATCCTGCAGCTCCCGGATCAAAAACTCCCGAAGGGCTGATTCCTGTTCCACTCCAGGTACCGCCGTTATCCGCAGCAAACATCTGGAAAGGCGCATCAGTTAAACATACGGTACCCACGGGAGTAATTGTCGCATCAGGCGGACCTGTTTGCGCACTTCCCGGCGTTGATGCAAGATCCAGTGTGAATGTTGTTTGTGTATCACTCCAGTCTTCAACGAGAATCATGATCACATCTCCGGTGCTTACCGTTGGAGCAGGAACGGTTGCTGTACACGGAAATTCAGTCCCAAACTGATTACATCCTGTTGAAGAACTCGCGTAATTACATCCGATCTCCGTTCCAAGGCCCAAAGAAGCGCAAGGATCTGTCTGATTCGTGATGTCAAAAATGGCTACATCAAGGAATCCGGTTGGTGAATCCCCTGTGATCAACAGGTTCAGAGAACCTCCCTGAGTAATATACAGAATGATATATGCATAATTGGGGGCTGTCTGTCCATTCCAGTAATCCAGACAGGAAGAAGGGTTCGGACTTGCCGGCGCAAATGTAAACGGACCTGCAGTTCCCGGAGTACAAATGGAAATATTCGTATTACATCCGGAACCACCTGATGGCGGGTTCACGTTACACGCATCGTATGATGACTGGCAGATGGCATCCCACAAAGTCAAACAACAAAAGGGATCGGCAGCGATCACCTGCTGATAACAGGCATCATTGGGTACCGGAGCTGCCACGCACTGATCAAATCCGTAAAAAGCAAAAGCGGTTTGGAATATCAGGAGAACTAAAAATCTTTTCATGGCGATGTAGTTTATCTGAAGCTTCGAAGGTAGGTTTCAAGATAGAGGATGTACGCATCGAATTCATCAATATGATGCATGATCCAATCCTCCTGGAGCTGATCTTTTTCAGTACCAAAAATTTCCTTTAAGTCGGGATAATTGGGAGCAAGTTCTTTTCTCTTTGTCTCAATTCCGGGAATGATCTCCGAACGCAGAACATCCCTTTCAAAAGGTAATTGCGCAATGTGATTCTCCGCATTTTTCAGGCGTCGCAATTTGCGTTCTAATGGAATTCCATCCGACAAATAATCTGGGGTTTCGTTTGTGGTAGGGGCCTCCTGTACCTGAGAGAAGCCTGAGAACGAGATTATGCATAAGAGCATAACAACCAGCCTTTTCATAAGTCAGTTCTAGTTATTCTTCCAGGGAACCATGGTGCTTTCAAGTGCATTGACACTCTCTTGTACAGCACTTTCAAATGATTCCTAAGAATTTGGTTAGTAATAGTTTGCTATAAATATGATGAGAAAATGAAGAAAAGGTTGCCTTTTGTTAAAAAAAAATCACTTTTACTCCACAAAAAAGGGGAGTACAGTACTCCCCTTTGTGCGTTTGATGAATGTGTTCTATCGTAATACGTTCACATGCCCGGTGACCATCACGCGTTCATCGGTCATGGTCGTCTTGAACTCGATCTTCCAGGTGTATGTTCCGTCCTGTACATCGTACTGACCGGCATACGTACCATCCCAACCTACTTCTACGTTGTGCGATTCCCATACGATCTCGCCCCAGCGGTTGAAGATCAACAAGGTGTAGTCAAAAGGATCGTAACCTGCCGTAAACACCGGTCGGAACGTCTCGTTAAAGTCGTCGTCATCAGGCGTGAAGGTATTCGGTACATAGAAGATCAGTTCTTCTTTCACCGTTACCGTTTGGTAAGCCGTATCGGTACATCCGAGTGGTGAGTAAGCGATCAACTCGATCACATACGTCCCTCCTTCTTCATTCGGGAAGAGGTGGCCTGGTTCGAACTCGGTGCTGTTTGCAGATTCATCTCCAAAGTCCCACAGGTAGTTCACAGCTCCGGTAGATGTGTTGTTCATATGAACCTCACTGTTCAATACCGATACTTCGGAAGAAGACACACTGAACGAAGCAACAGGATCGTCCTCTACGTAAATGTAGTCTACATATGTCTCGCTGCTTGTACATCCGTTAGGTGTGCTTGTTGTCAACGTCACATCGTACAGACCGCCATTCGGGAAGGTTGTCGTAACGCTGCCACAACCGGTCAATGTTGTCCCGTTGCTCAAGGTCCAGATGCAGTCAGTAATATTGCCCTGCGAGGTATTCGTAAAGGTAACGGTCAACGGCTCACAGCCTGAAGTAACATCAGCGGTAAAAGAAACGATCGGAAGGGCCTCAACGGTCACATCGACCTGGTCGGTGTTCTGGCAACCGTTTGCATCGGTTCCGATAACCGTATAAGTCGTTGTTCCTACCGGTGGGGTAAAGGCTATACCATTCGTTACGCCGTTATCCCATACATAGTTCTGAGCACCGCTTCCGGTCAACGTAACCTGGTCTCCTTCGCAGACGATCACATCGTTGCCGGCAAAAACAACCGGTGTAGGGTTTACTGTCACGTTCACCTGGTCGGTGCCTGTACAACCATTGGCATCTGTTCCGACAACCGTATAGGTCACCGTACCTACAGCCTGGATAAATGGTGTGTTGTCGGTAATCCCGTTATCCCATGCATAGTTCTGCGCTCCACTTCCCGAAAGGGTCACCTGGGTACCTTCGCACACTGTCTGGTCAGGACCGGCATCTACGATCGGGTTCGGGTTCACTGTCACGTCTACCTGATCGGTATTCTGACATCCGTTACCATCTGTTCCGGTTACGGTATAGGTCACCGTACCTACTGCAGGGGTAAAGGCTACGTTGTCGGTAATTCCGTTATCCCAATTATAGGTGTTGGCGCCACTGCCCGAAAGGGTCACCTGGGTACCTTCGCAGACTGTCTGATCCGGCCCGGCATTCACAGCAGGAAGCGGGTTCACTGTCACATCTACCTGGTCGGTGTTCTGACAGCCGTTTGCATCTGTTCCGGTGACCGTATAGGTTACTGTGCCTACGGCCTGGGTAAAGGCTACGTTATCGGTAACTCCGTTATCCCATGCATAGTTCTGGGCGCCACTGCCCGAAAGGGTCACCTGTACACCGTCACAGACTGTTTGATCTGCTCCGGCATTGACATTCGGAAGGGCATTGACTGTGACGTTCACCTGATCGGTGTTCTGACAGCCGTTGCCATCCGTTCCGGTGACCGTATAGGTTACCGTACCTACCGTAGGGGTAAATGGTGTATTGTCGGTAACTCCATTGTTCCAGTTATAGGTATTGGCTCCACTACCCGAAAGGGTTACCTGGGTGCCCTGGCAAACTGTCTGATCAGGACCGGCATCTACCACCGGAAGTGGGTTCACTGTAATGTTTACCTGGTCGGTGTTCTGGCATCCATTCGCATCCGTTCCGGTGACCGTATAGGTCACTGTGCCTACAGCCTGGGTAAACGGAACGCCATTGGTGACGCCATTGTCCCAAACATAGTTACTTGCTCCACTCGCTGTAAGGGTGGTTTGAACTCCTGTACATACTGCCTGGTCAGGACCGGCATTGACAGCAGGAAGTGGATTTACTATCAGCGTAACATTTGAGGTACTGTCACAACCCGTAGGAAGCGTGAAGGTCTGCGAGTAAACACCTGCTACTGTCTCAGGGTTCCCGTGGATCGTTGCTACATCGCCCTGGCAGATCGTTATCGATGAGTTGTAGGTAACTACGTTGTTCTCTGTTACTACGAACGCTGGTGATGTTCCCTGACAACCGTTCACATCGGTAACGGTCACCGTGTAAGAGCCTGCCGTAACGTTCACTGTTGGTGTAACGGCTGCATTTGACCACAAGTAACCTGCGTAAGACTGTGCAGTTGAAAGCGTCGAGAACGTTCCGGTACAATAGGTCGATGCTCCGTTGATCGTTGGTGCAGGGTTAGGGTTGACGGTAACGTTCACCTGGTCGGTGCCCGTACAACCATTGGCGTCGGTGCCGGTAACGGTATAGGTAACCGTACCTACGGCCTGGGTAAAGGCTACGTTATCCGTTACGCCGTTATCCCACACATAACTCTGGGCGCCACTGCCGGAAAGGGTGATTTGTGTACCGTCGCAGACCACCTGATCCAGACCGGCATTCACCACCGGGTTAGCATTCACCGTAACGTTTACCTGGTCGGTGTTCTGGCAACCGTTGCCATCCGTTCCGGTGACTGTATACGTCACTGATCCTACCGCAGGGGTAAATGGTGTGTTATCGCTGACACCGTTGTCCCATGCATACGTATTGGCACCGCTACCTGAAAGGGTTACCTGTGTGCCCTGGCAGACTGTCTGGTCAGGGCCAGCATTGACAGCAGGAAGTGGGTTCACGATGACTGTCACCTGGTCGGTCGCATCACAACCGTTGGTGGTTCCCGTTACGGTATACGTCACTGATCCTACTGCAGGAGTAAATGGGGTATTGTCGGTAACTCCGTTATCCCATACATAGCTTGTTGCCCCGCTGCCCGATAGGGTTACCTGGGTGCCTTCGCAGACCGTTTGGTCAGGACCGGCATTCACGTTGGGAAGGGGGTTCACTGTAACTGTCACCTGATCGCTTCCCGTACAGCCTTGAGCATCTACTCCGTCTACTGTATAAGTTGTTGTAGCTCCTGGTGTAACCGTCTGGCTTGCGCCATTGGCACTGATCGGTGCCTGCCAGGTATAGCTTACGCCGCCTGATGCGGTCAATGTCGTTGATTCTCCGGCACAGATCGTAACATCAGGTCCGGCATTGATCGGTGCATTCGGAATGACCGTAACGGTGGTTGCATCCGTGTTCTGGCAACCATTGGCATCCGTTCCTGTAACGGTATAGGTAATGTTACCTGCCGGGGTACAGTTCACGGAAGCTCCGCTGGTGGTATTCAGGTAAGTTCCCGGTGACCAGCTATAGTTGGTAGCCCCGGTGGCAGTAAGCGTGATTGTTCCTCCGGTACATACAGAGTAATCAGGTACGTCTACAACAGGCAGGGCATAAACCGTAACGGTCTGTGTCGAGCTTGCAGGACAGGCTCCTGAAGTTGTATACTCAAGTGTATACGTTGTTCCTCCTACACCTCCTGTAATCGAACCACTCGAACTGTTCACCGTTGAACCATCCAATGGATCCGGGTTGTAAGCAAAACTTCCTCCCGGTGTTCCGGTAATGGTTGCGGCAGGAGAAGTGCTCCCTGCACAGAAGTTCGTAGTCGTAAAGCTGGCGTTGTCAACAGCATTTACTGTCACAACGGCATTGCCCGTATTGCTACAACCTGTAGCGGTGATCGTGCCGGTTACCGTATAGTTCGTTGTAACGGCTGGGCCTGTGAAGGCTACACCATCGGTGACTCCTCCACTCCATACATATGTATCGGCTCCTGTTCCGTTCAGCGTCACCATATCTCCCGGACAGATCGTAACATCGTTACCATCCACGGTTGGAAGTGGGTTGATCGTAACAACGAAAGTTGCCTGGTCAAAACACGTAGGATCAGGGGTTGTGTACGTCACCGTATAAGTTCCGGGGGTAGAAGCTGCAAGGTTGATCACACCGCTTGACGCATTGATCGACATGCCGCCCGGAGAAGCCGTAAAGCTTCCGCCCGTTACACCCGTAATCACAGGTGATGGGTTCGCTGCATCCTGGCAATAAGCATTCTGCGGATAGGTAAACGATGGATCTTCTGTCCCTGTAAAAGTTCCTGTAATGGTCACCGAACAGTTCGTGCCGTCAGAGATATCTACCGAGTAGTTATCCCCGTCTACCAAACCGGTAATGGTGATCGTGCCGCCGTTAGAAGCGGTCGTGTTGCCCAAAGAGGCTGTTCCCGGTGAAAGGTTCGATGCCGTGAAGTTCGTGCCATCCAATGCTGGCTGACCTCCACTCACCGTAATCGTAGCAGTGCCCGCCTGGCAGTCTTCCGTAACGTTCGTTACGATATCCTCAAGGTAGGTCACCTCGTAGGCAGGACCAAGGTCATAACACCAGTCACCGCCATTGATCGAGATCGCGTAAATACCATTCACCATGCTGTACATCGTGACAGGTACATACCAGTAGGTAGAACCGTTACCAAGGTTGTTGATGATCGACCAGGCCCCGTTGGCTGATGATGCTACTCCCAATAAGCAGGGATCCGTATTGACATCCGTCGGTGGGGTAACCGTCGGTGGACAGTCGTATACCAACAACCAGATGCCCGGATCGTAAGGCGCTGAAATCGTTCCCGTGTAATCATCAGGGGCCGTGTAATCACCATTCGCTGTGATGTCCAACTGGTCGCCGAAACACAAATCATAACTGATCGGACCCGGGGAGTTCGTGTTACCGGTACTACCCTGATTATAGGTCCCAGCATCCGCTGAACATGTACATCCGGTGGGATAGGTAAATGGATTCGAAGTGATATTACAAGCTGCATCTGCCGAGAAAACCGCAGTTACAGTACAGTTCGTAGTTCCGTCCGAATCAATTCCTGTCAAGCTATAATTCAACGGACTTACGAAAGGTGGAGTAAAGACCTGCTGGTTCCCGTTACAATCGGTGACCGTCAAAGTCCCCGTTGAGGGCGGGCTCACAAATTCCAGTGAACCTGTGATATCAAACGTATTATCCGTTGGGTTGCACGAACTGAGATTCGTACTCATGTATGTAAAATAACATGGACAACTTGGCGCCGTATAGCTCAGCGGACCAAGTAAACATGCAGGATCTGCAGTAAAATAAGTTGTCAAATCGCAAGGCTGACCGTCAGCAACCAAACCAGCGATGTTGTAGTTTACACTTCCGGACGAAGGGAACGGGTAAGAATCCACTACGTATATATTCCCGTTACAGTCCTCTACCACGAGATCACCACTGGAAGGTGCATCTGAAAAGGAAATGGTTCCGGAAGCCGAATATGTGCCGGTTGCAGGATCACATGCCGAAATATTAGCGGTAAAATTATCAATGATACAAAGCGGTGAAGAGGAACAATCAATGCCTGACTCATCGCAGAACGTCAACGACCAGTCCGTCAGGAATCCGGTATCGGCACCACAGTTATCACCGATGGTCAGTGTCCATAACCCACTTACTGTTCCCGTACCGTTATTAAATGCATTCAGGTTTGTTGTAGAGTTGTTACATGCTGTTCCCGCTCCGGTATTCGTCACACCGGTAGCAATGGTAAAGTTTCCGGCCACACAGTTAGAGCCATTACCACCGAGAGAGGCATATTCTATCGTACCTGTTCCAGCAGGGTTTCCCGTACCCAGCGTAATACACACATCAATATTGTCGCAATTGGAACCACATCCTCCGGAGTTGTTGTTAGCATCTCCCATAATGATGTAACATGTTCCATCCGGCGCTGTCAACGAGAAATCAAGGTCACCGATCCAGGTGTGCTGAACCGTAAAACAAACCGATTGAAGGCAGTTGTCAACACCAAGTGTATTCGGGCCGGTATTCTGAATCCAGATATTGGCCTCAAAGTTTCCGTTGTCGGTAATCGCAACCGGACAGTTCGTACAACCGCAATTGGTTGGCTGGGCAAATCCGAAAAAACCGACCAGCGTAATTCCGAAAAATGCTAAAAGTAGGCTTCGCATGATCAGTGATTTTGTTTAATGGTTTCCAGCTCAGTTTTCTTTTGCTCAAGAATCGCTGTTTTTTCCTGAATTTCCGCAGCGTTACCAATCGGATCGTCCTGAAGAGTAAAAATCTTCCCTTCCAACGATTGAATCTCCCCCTCCATTTTCGCGATACGTTCCTGCAGTGTTAATTCCACGGTTTGCCCATCACGCGTCAACACGTAATACCTCGGGTAATTTTGAGAAGTACCGGTCGTTTCTACGTGTGTTACACGCTTCTCTTCCGGAACCACCAAGCCTTCAGGTTTTCCCTGAGTCTCGGGTTTTATGGTACGTGTGTTCTGGTTATCTCCCGCTTGCTGGGCATAGGCACCAAGCCCCAACAAGAGTGCAACGGGAAGGATGCATTTTTTCATCGTTTGGTCTAGTTTATCGTAAACAGTCTTCTTATTTTTCCGGATCTGTAGCCACTTTTTTAGGCTCAGATGGCTGTAACACCACCGTTGATGGTTTCACCAACTTCTTGTCACGCAAATCTGTAGCAAGTATAATTCCCCGGTTTTTGGGCGCCTGCTTTTTAGCAGCCAGACTTACTGTTCCGGGCGTCGGTTGTGTTTCTTTTTGAGTGACATTTTGTTCCTGGCCTAACAGTAGTGTAGAACTCGCCAGGAAACAAAGAAAGAGCGTGGTTTTCATTCCAGAAGTAATTTGTAGTTCTATTGGTCGAAACGTAAAGTTACTTCATTGGTTGCCAAAATCCTGAACATTTCGGCAATGAAATTGAAAAATTATTAACAATTGCAGAGAATCTGTATGTTATTTTAACATGTGAAATCTACCGACTATTTGCGTAAGCTCAGTGTTTTCAAGGCTTCTACCAGTCTCAATTTCAGACAAAAAAGAATTTACTTCACTGTAGGACGAGCGACTTCGATCAGCTCGTATTCCTCCTGCTCAATA
Organism: Crocinitomicaceae bacterium; assembly: GCA_050300995.1. Classification (GTDB taxonomy): domain Bacteria; phylum Bacteroidota; class Bacteroidia; order Flavobacteriales_D; family Crocinitomicaceae; genus UBA4466. The sequence goes on from JBNKYR010000020.1 coordinate 16,485, forward strand.
ATGAAGACCCGGGAGTTCTCGTACCCATCCCCATCGGATATCTGCTTCATATCGATGTCATTCATCAACTGATTCGGATGATCCTGCCCGAGAAAAAAGTCCGAACAGTAATACATGAGCACGTCATATGCCTGTACGGCCACCCGCGACATATCCGTTTTGTAACGGGCACGGTAAGCCTTGTTCATCTCCACCATTGCATCAGTGTAATAGTCGAGATGATTTGGTGAAGGGAAGTGGAAATTGTACTTGTTCTTGTACGCATCATTCATTTCCGAGAAGTTCACCCACTCCTTTGTACCGTATACAAAAACATCGTCCTTATACGCCCTGAACGCAGAACGATTCAGGTTGTTCATGAACTTAACAGCAGTTGAACGATGAGAAGTTGGCACCACAAAGTGATTGTTCTTCCCTCGCTGAATATATGTATTGAATCCTTCTACGGTAGTTTCTGTCAACGTAGGACGTTTACCATTCACCGGAAATTCTTTCAGCGCCTTTCTGAACGCTTCATACAAAGGCATGCTTTTTTCATCCAACGGCTTGATCAACAAAATATGGTCGTTCTGACATTGATCCAGAAAGTAACGTGCCAACCCTTGCATCATGGTGATGTTTGAAGGCACAGATGCATACACCAGTCGATTGTCTTCCAGAATACTGGTCTCAGACCCTACCGGACACACCATGCGAACTTTGTTTGCCTTACAGAAACGAGCGACCTGCCCCATACGTTCCTCCATTAAAGGACCGATAACCAGATCCATGTCGCTAAACTCTGGCTTCTCCAGCACCTTTTGAACACTGACAGAATCATTTTTTGTGTCATATACATACACCTTCGCGTTCAAACCTTTGTGCTGTAAGCTATCAATTGCCATTGTTGCCCCCATGTAAAACTGAGCAGCGAGATTCGAAAGATTTTCGGAGTATCCTTCTGCGTAGTCTAGATAAAGCGGCAGCAATAAAGCAACCTTGTATTCATCCTTCTGCCCGAACACAAGTGGTTCTTTGCTTTCCGGATCATACCCTTCACCTACAGAGCCGATTGGCACTTTGTCCACCCGCTCACTTTTCACAGGAATGATCAGGATCTGACCCTCCTTAACGCTTGAACTCTGCAGCTTGTTGATCTTCATGATCTCATCAATGGAAACCATGAATCGCTTGGATATACTGTACATGGTCTCATGTGCCATGACGACGTGTCGTACTGTACTGTCACTGAACGAAACCACGACTTCATGCGCCTGACCGTTTGCAGCCTGAACCGTATCGATCACAAAAGGATTGGGAGTGCTAACCTCCTGTATCTCGTGCGTCTCCACGACATCCACAGGTGGTGTTTCCGAATACTCTCCCGGAACCTTAATGATCTGTCCCTTTTTAAGTCCTTCTGACAATTCCGGATTCAAAGCAATCAATTCTTCAATCGTCGTATTGAATTTCCGTGACAATCCATACAAGGTCTCGCTACTCTTCACTTTATATTCGGAAGTCTTAACCTCTCGCACATCCTGTCCCTTCACCGGGACCAACACCGTCTCCCCTTTTTTCAAGCCATCAAAAGGAGAATTTGCATCAATGATTTCCTGGTAAGGAACCCCGTACATGGTTTGCATTCCCCATAGGGTATTTCCTTCTTCCACCTTGTGCTGGTAGTACTTCTTTCCGTTGATTTCTATGATCGGAGCCACTCCTGGTTGCGCAACGGCAAGCCACGAAAAGCTCAAAAAGGTTAGGATCAATAATCTATGCATGCGTTAAAATTACGGAAATTGACTTAACAATAGGTATGCCAGAGCGGGCTTATTCCCATTCAATCGTTGCTGGTGGCTTGGAACTGATATCATAGGTCACACGGTTGATTCCCTTCACCTGATTGATGATCTTATTCGAAACTTTTGCAAGGAATTCATACGGTAAATGACACCAGTCAGCTGTCATACCATCCGTAGATGTTACCGCACGTAAAGCTACTGCATTCTCATACGTACGTTCATCACCCATTACACCAACCGACTGAATCGGAAGGAAAATAGCACCGGCCTGCCAAACATCATCGTACAGACCTGCTTCTTTCAACGAAGAAATGAAAATGTAATCGACTTCCTGAAGAATGGCTACCTTCTCTGCCGTGACCTCTCCCAGAATGCGAATTCCAAGTCCTGGCCCCGGAAACGGATGACGACCAAGAATGGCCGGATCAATTCCAAGCGAGTGCCCGATTCGACGGACCTCATCCTTGAACAACAATTTCAGCGGTTCGACCACTTTGAGTTTCATATAATCGGGAAGACCTCCCACATTGTGATGCGACTTGATTGTTGCACTTGGTCCTCCGGAAGCAGAAACGGATTCGATCACATCCGGATAAATCGTTCCCTGTCCTAACCATTTGGCATCCTCTACCATTTTCGATTCCTCATCGAACACATCCACAAATATTTTTCCGATCGCTTTTCGCTTCAATTCAGGATCTGTCACTCCTTTAAGTGCCGCATAGAACTTTTCGCTGGCATCCACGCCTTTCACGTTAAGCCCCATCCCCTTGTATGATTCGAGAACTGCCTCAAACTCATTCTTTCGAAGCAGACCGTTGTCGACAAAAATGCAATGCAGATTATCCCCAATCGCCTTGTTCAATAGTACGGCTGCCACCGATGAATCCACGCCACCGGAAAGCCCGAGAATTACCTGGTCAGTTCCAATCTGCTCACGAAGCGCCTTCACCGTCTCTTCGACAAAAGAATCCGGTGTCCAATCCTGCGAACACCCGCAGATGTTTACCAAAAAGTTCTTCAACAGGATCGATCCTTCCAATGAGTGGTATACTTCCGGATGAAACTGAATTCCGTAAGTAGACTCACCGTCGATCTGATAGCCGGCAACTTCCACATCAGAAGTACTTGCAATCACATTATATCCTTCCGGGATCACTTTGATGGTGTCACCATGTGACATCCACACTTGCGAACCATTGGACATCCCCCGGGTCAATGCGTTGTCCTGATCAACATATGAAAGGTGAGCACGCCCGTATTCACGGATCGTTGACGGCAAGACCTCCCCACCGAAATTGTGTGCCAGATACTGCGCTCCGAAACAAACTCCGAGTAAGGGCAATTTTCCTTTGATCGCATCCAGTTCAGGCTTGGGTGAAGCCTCGTCGCGCACAGAGAAAGGACTTCCGGAAAGGATCACTCCCTTTACCTCCGGACCGATTTCCGGGCACTTGTTCCATGGATGGATTTCACAATAAATGTTCAATTCGCGAACGCGACGCGCAATCAGTTGCGTATACTGCGAACCAAAGTCGAGAATCAGGATTTTTTCATGCATGCCGCAAAGATAATGTGAATACTCCGATTAGGGCATTATCCGAAGAGCGCATTTTTCAACATTCGGCGACTGGACAATTTGTCAGCCTTTTGACCTTTGGAACAATTTATGACTGGCTCGCTGCATTCCCGCAGTGGAAAACTGTATAAGCCGCGGGATTTTATTAATTTTACAGGCTCGATTTTTTTTAACAATATGGCTCTTAATATCTTAAAGAACATCTTCGGTGATAAGTCTGCACGCGACCGAAAAGAATACCAACCGTCGATTGATGCAACCAATCAATTTCAGCAGCAATTCAAATCGCTTTCCGACGATGAGTTGAGAGCCAAAACATCAACCTTTCAGGCAAAGATCAAGGAAGGTACCCGGCAATTGGAAAACGAATTGCAGGAGTTGAAAAAGAAAGCTGCGGATGCTGATACACCGATCCATGAAAAGGAAGATCTTTTCGAAGAGATCGATAAGATGTCCAAAACGATCGATGAGAAGATCGAAGAGATTCTTGAAGAAATTCTTCCGGAAGCCTTTGCGGTTGTTAAAGAAACAGCACGTCGATGGGCCGAAAACGGCAAACTGGAGGTTACTGCTCAGGATTTTGACCGTTACCTGGCTTCTTCACGCGACGGAATTACCATTGAAGGAGATAAAGCCATCTGGCACAACAGCTGGACTGCCGCAGGCGCAAAAGTACAATGGAATATGGTCCACTACGACGTCCAGTTGATGGGTGGTGGCGTACTTCACAGAGGTAATATTGCCGAAATGCAGACCGGGGAAGGAAAAACCCTCGTAGCGACATTACCAGTATATCTGAATGCACTTTCCGGTAAAGGTGTGCATTTGGTAACCGTGAACGATTACCTGGCAAAACGTGACTCCGAGTGGATGGGACCACTTTATCAATTCCATGGTTTGACCGTGGATTGTATTGACAAGCACCGCCCGAATTCCGAAGAGCGTAAGCAAGCTTACCAGTGTGACATCACCTTCGGAACAAATAACGAATTCGGTTTTGACTACCTCCGTGACAATATGGCAGCGAACCCGGATGATCTGGTTCAGCAAAAACATCACTACGCCATCGTCGACGAGGTTGACTCCGTTCTGATCGATGATGCACGAACTCCACTCATTATCTCCGGTCCTACTCCACGTGGTGACGAACACGAGTACCACCAGTTGAAACCACGCGTGGAAAACATCGTGGCAGAACAACGTAAATATGTCAACAAGTGTCTGGCCGATGCCAAACGTTTGCTTGTTGTGATCAACGGACAGGCGGAAGCCGGACAGGATTCGAAGCAAATGCTCGAGGAAGGAGGTATTGCCCTTCTGCGTGCTCACCGCGGACTTCCGAAGAACAAAGCACTCATCAAGTACCTGTCAGAGCCGGGAATCAGAGCTCACCTGCAGAAAACGGAGAATTACTACATGCAGGAGCAGGGCAAGCACATGAAGAAGATCGATAAAGAGCTCTTCTTTGTGATTGATGAAAAGAACAACACCATTGAACTTACCGATAAGGGGGTTGATCTCATTTCCGGATCAGACGACCGTAATTTCTTTGTGATGCCTGACATCGGTTCGGAAATTGCCGAACTGGAAAAGCAGGGATTCGATCAGGAAACATTCCTTGAAAAGAAAGACAGCTTGATCCGTGATTACAGTATTAAATCGGAACGAATTCACTCGATCAACCAATTGTTGAAAGCATATACACTCTTCGAGAAAGAAGTGGAATATGTGATCCTCGATGGAAAAGTGAAGATCGTAGACGAGCAGACCGGTCGTATCATGGAAGGACGACGTTACTCAGACGGACTTCACCAGGCGATCGAAGCCAAAGAAGATGTACAGGTCGAAGCTGCTACGCAAACCTATGCATCGATCACCCTGCAAAATTACTTCCGTATGTACCACAAGCTTTCGGGTATGACCGGTACAGCGGAAACAGAAGCAAAAGAATTCTGGGACATCTACGAACTGGATGTAGTGGTAATCCCTACCAATAAACCGATCCGTCGTATCGACCAGAACGACCTTGTATATAAGACCGCACGTGAAAAATTCAATGCGGTGATCGAAGAAATTGAAAAACTGGTTGCCGCTAACCGACCAGTACTTGTAGGTACAACCACGGTTGAGATCTCCGAATTGTTGAGCCGAATGCTCAAAATGAAAGGCATCAACCACCAGGTCCTCAATGCCAAGTACCACCAAAAGGAAGCTGAAATTGTTGCGGAAGCCGGTAAAGCCAAAGCAGTAACAATCGCCACCAACATGGCCGGTCGTGGTACCGACATCAAGTTGGGCGAAGGTGTAAAAGAAGCCGGAGGTCTTGCGATCATTGGTACGGAACGTCACGATTCCCGACGCGTTGACCGACAGCTTCGCGGACGTTCGGGACGTCAGGGAGATCCGGGTTCATCTCAATTCTTTGTTTCCCTGGAAGACGACCTGATGCGTAAATTCGGTTCGGAGCGTATTGCCAAACTGATGGACCGCCTCGGATTGAAAGAAGGTGAAGTGATTACGCACAGCATGGTATCGAAATCCATCGAACGTGCACAGAAGAAAGTGGAAGAAAACAACTTCGGTATCCGTAAGCGACTCCTCGAGTACGATGACGTTATGAATGCCCAGCGTAAGGCGATCTATAAGAAACGTCGCAATGCACTTTTCGGAGACCGCCTGGACATTGATATCGACAACATGTTCTACGATACAAGTGAGTCGATCGTCCTTGCGCACACCAAAGAAGATTTTGATGCGCTTGAACTGGAATTGATCCGCGTTGCCGGAATCCAATTGCCAATGTCGCGTGAAGAATACCGTTCAGCGGATGATACGGCTGTCGTACAGAAAGTATACGAAGAGATCCGTTCGCACTACGATCGCAAGAACGAGAAAATTGCAGAACGTGCCATGCCGCAGATCCGTCACGTCCACGAAACCATGTCGGATAAATACAAAAACATTGTATTCCCTCTCACCGATGGCAAGAAGGAACTGCAACTGATCGTCAATCTTGAAGAAGCATATGACTCGGAAGGAAAATCCATTGCCCGTTCATTTGAGAAAAACGTAATTCTCGGAATGATCGATAATGAGTGGAAGGAACACCTTCGTGAGATGGATGATCTCCGCTCAGCGGTCCACCATGCGCAATATGAGCAGAAGGATCCACTGCTGGTCTATAAGCTTGAATCCTTTGAATTATTTAAGGCGATGCTCGCTCGTCTGAACACGGAAACCATGGAGTTGCTTATGAAGCTTGATATTCCGTTCGCACAGGAAATTCAGAGTACAAATAAATCCGAATTCCGCGAAAGCAACTACGCTAAAGCGCGTGAGGCTACAGCACCTTCTCCGACTGGTGATGCAATGAGCCAGGCGCGTGAAGGATATGATGAAGCGATCCGTAATTCTGCAGCCAATAGAGAGCCTGTAAAACAGCAACCTGTTGTTGCGGAAAAGAAGGTCGGGCGTAACGATCCCTGCCCATGCGGAAGTGGTAAAAAGTACAAACAGTGTCACGGAAAATAAAAAAACGCTGTATTGTAAAATATTCAACTAAAACGGTTAAATAATAACCCATTACCGGGCTAGGATAATATAGTCTGAAAAAGAAAGTACAGTAGTCGTATTTTTAAATGCGTTACGACGAATCCTGCTACAAACTCTAATTCAGACGAATGAATCAACGACTACTACTACGTCTACACCGCATGACTATGGTGTCATGCTTGAGTACATTATTTATTTCCAGTTCATTTTCTCAAAGTAACACTCCGTGCAACGGAAGTGGAGCACCGGCGCTTCCGGTCAATTCTTCCTGCTCTTATACTGCGGGGACGACAGTTGGCGCCACCCAACAAACGAACGGGTTCAACTTCGGAACACCATCCTGCGGATTGATGGGACCAGACGTTTGGTACTCCTTTACGGCTCCTGCATCGGGAAGTGTAACCATCGACACCCAGGCGGGCTCCATTACCGACGGGGTGATGGCGCTTTACTCGTCTACTCCATGTGACAACGTGAGCTGGGCGCAAATTGCCTGTGACGATGACAGCGGTGCCGGATTAATGCCACAGATCGTACAGGGAGCACTTTCTCCGGGTACCACCTACTACATTCGCTTCTGGCGATATGGAGGCGGGACTGGGACTTTCGGTATCTGTGTCGTTGAAAATCCACCGCCACCACCATGCGCAGGAGACATCACCGTAAACACTACTTCTTACACACAAACGGGCCTTACTACCTGTGGGTTTGGCGATGATTACAGCAGCACGGATGCCTGCGGCAGCAGCTATATGAACGGAGACGATATTGTGATCGCCTACACTCCGACAACTACCGAATGTGTAAACATTACACTTACGAACACTTCTTCATGGGTTGGTTTGTTCATTACTGACGGATGTCCTGGAGACGCCGGAGTTAACTGTCTTGCAAGCGCCACAGCCTCTGGCGGGAATCCATTCATAAGTAGCTTTAACGTGGCCGCTGGCGTAACCTATTATATAACAGTATCTACATGGCCCTCTCCGCAATGTACACCATTTGATATCAGCATTGCCCCATGTCCGCCTCCTCCGGCCAACGATGAATGTACTGCGGCCACACCACTTACCGTGAATCCGGATCAAAACTGCGGAACAACCACTGCAGGTACAATTGCCTATGCCACTCCTTCCTATCAGAGTAATTCCTGTGGAGGTGCTTCCGACGATGACGACGTGTGGTACTCCTTCGTTGCTACAGGTACTACCCATACTATTGACCTGTTGAACGTTTCCGGTAGTACAACCGACCTCTACCATTCGGTATGGGCTGTAGGATGTGGCTCCATCGGTAGTACAACAGCCATCCTTTGCTCGGATCCGAATTCAAGTACGCTGACAGGACTTACACCGGGCGTTACCTATTATGTACGTGTTTACTCATTCGGTAGTACTGCACAAACAACCACATTCGATATCTGTATCGGAACTCCGCCACCGCCACCACCAAATGACGATCCTTGTGGTGCAATTGCACTTCCGGTCAATGCAAGTTGCTCCTATACCGCATCCGGTAATTACAGTGCAACTGCCACAACAGGCCCGCCGGCACCAGGTTGCGGCTCTTTCTCCGGAGGAGACGTATGGTATACTGTTACAGTTCCAGCAACCGGTACCGTAATCCTGAACTCCAATACGGGAACAATGACCGACGGTGCGATGGCCGTGTATTCCGGAACATGCGGAAGCCTTTCCCTCATCGCCTGCGATGACGACTCCAGTCCTAACGGAGCCATGCCGATGCTGACAGTCGGTGGACAAACTCCGGGCGCTACACTTTACGTACGCTTCTGGGGCTTCGGAGGAAATTTTGGTAACTACGGAATTTGTGCGTACGAAGGACAACCGATGGGACCTTGCGGAAACCAGTTGAACGAAGACTTCTGTGACGCTCCGGCATTCCTTACACAAGGTCCGGGTTCATGGGGATCCAGTACATATCCTTACTATACGTATGATATGCCAGGAAATGCAGGTTCAATCTTCTGCGGTAGTGTGGAGAACAACTCCTGGTATGAATTCACCGCCCAGAATACGACGGAAACTTTCAGCTTTGCTGTATCAAACTGTGTGAACAGTTCAGGAATCCAGGCACAGGTCTATGAGGTTGTAACAGATGTCAATGGCTGCTGTACCAATTTTACTTCAATGTCTAACTGTTGGAACCCCGGAACGATGACCAGCGGAACCGTTACGGCAACAGGACTGACGGTTGGCAACAATTACATCCTGATGGTAGACGGATATGCCGGAGACAACTGTGACTTTACCGTTACTAACTGGACCGCGACAGGAATTCAGTTACCGGTTGAATTGCTCAACTTCCGGGCTGTTGCACTTCCGCGTATGAACGTTGTGGAATGGGAAACTGCTTCGGAAGAAAACTGTGATCGCTTCGATATCCTTCGTTCCTTTGATGGTATCAACTATCAAAAGATCGGAGAGGTGAAAGGTGCCGGCAATTCCACCAACCTGCTCAGCTACTCTTTCGAAGACGAAGACATTCATACTGGTGCCGTTTACTATAAACTGAATCAGTTTGATCTGAATGGTTCCAGCTACAAGACCGAACCCGTTGCACTGAATCGTTCCATATCACAGGAAGGATTACTGGCAAGCTATCCGAACCCGGCTACTTCGACAATATTTGTAGAGGTAAACGGTAAAACAAGTGATCTGGTAGAATTGCTGGATATCCGAGGCATGGTAGTTGATAGTCGTGAGTTGCAAAAAGCAGAATTCGTTCAACTGCAATTCGACGTGACCAAACTGGATGGAGGGGTATACTTCATCCGTTACACCAGTACGAACGGAACAACAATGACCAACAAAATTGTAATTCGATAAATCATGAAAAAACTCGCCATAATTATTCTGACAGCATTCCCGGTCATCGGATTTTCCCAAATGACGGACGATGCACGCTACGAACATGCGGTTTTTGAGATTCAGCAAAACAACCGTTCTGCTTATACGACAGTGGTTAGCGTACGAGAAATTCCATTCACAAAAGAAGAATTCGAGACAATTCGTACCAGAGTTTTAGAAAAAAATGAGATATTTAAGGTCGAACTAATTGATGAAGCTCGAAGAATCAGGTTTTACCACCTTGATTCGGTTGACTTGGATGACCTTAAGAAATTCGTGATACCCTACAAAGAGAAAATCGAGTTCGCTCCCAGCGAGCCGTTCTTTTTGTAGTTTTCGATGGTATCTCAGTAGGCAGGGATACCTCGACAGTCTGAAGGCCCACCCTCTTTGAGGGTGGGTTTTTTTCATATAAATTTTCCATCTTTGACCTTGTGAAAAGCACGGTTCAGCAAATATCGATCATTGGGTATGGAAATGTAGGTTCGCATCTCGTTGAAGCTTTCCTGGAATCCGGCGTAAATGTCACCCATGTACTGATTCGCGATCTGCAGCAACAAAACCCGGAGTTACCGGTCGTTTTCACCTCAGACCTCCGTGCACTTCCCCCCGGCCAGTTTACACTTCTATGCGTGCCGGATAAAGCCATTGCGGGATTGGTGGGACGCCTGAAAGACCGGCCTCTT
>JBNKYR010000021.1:0-26853 GCA_050300995.1 Crocinitomicaceae bacterium
TCGCAACCATCGCTGTCGTCCGATGGAAAAACACTTTACTTCGTGCGTCGGGTGAGCCGACCTGGCGAACCGGAAGACTCTGACATCTTCGTGACCCATATGAACGATGACGGGTCCTGGACGAAAGCCACACGTTTGCCTTCTCACATCAATACCCCCGCACAGGAAGAATCGGTGCTCATTCACCCGGATGGAAGAACTCTTTATTTTGCTTCCCGCGGGCACATTGGCATGGGTGGTTCCGACCTTTTCGTGACACGTATGGACGAAAGCGGCAACTGGTCAACTCCGGAAAACCTCGGATATCCGATCAATACCGGTTACGATGAAAACTCTTTGATGGTATCGCCGGACGGTGAGATTGCCTTCTTTGCTTCCGACCGAAAAGGTGGTTACGGCGGCTTAGACATCTACTATTTCGTGTTGCCTGAATCGCTGCGTCCAACGAAAACACTCTACTTCGAGGGACTCGTTTTCGATATCAATACACGTCAGCCGATTCCCGGCAAATTTCAGCTGATTGACATCAAAACCGGTAAAGAAATTATTTATTCCGAGGCCGATAAGGTCACCGGAGAGTTCACCGTTCCGCTTCCGATCAATCGCGAATATGTACTGAATGTGAGTTATCCGGGGTATGCCTTCTATTCACAGAACTTCAACATGACGATCGCCGAAAACCAGGACGTGTTCCATATTGACGTGCCGCTTGTTCCACTTACTGATAGTGATCACCCGGTAGTGCTTGCCAACGTCTTCTTCGACCTGAACAAATCGACACTCCGACCGGAATCCTACGTGGAGCTTAACAAGCTGGTAAGCTTCCTGAAAGAAAACCCAACGATCAAGATCGAATTGAGCGGACACACGGATTCGCGCGGTAGCAACAACCAGGTACTTTCGGAAGAACGTGCCAGGTCCGTGTACGAATATGTAGTAAGTCAGGGCATTGATGCTGCGCGTCTGAAGCACAAAGGTTACGGAAGCTCGCGTCCGGTGAACACGGATGAGCAGATCGCAGCTTTGCCTACCGACGCGGAAAAAGAAGCGGCGCATCAGGCCAACCGTCGAACCGAGTACAAAATCATCAAGGATTAATGCACTTCATTCGCCTCCTTCGTCCGATAAATCTTGCCATTGTTGCCGCTACGATGTACGGCATGGGTTGGTATTACGAGGGCATTTACGGAGCCGATCCCGTGCATCACCTCTTTTCTCCTTCATTTACTTTGCTGGTCGTTTCCACGATCATGATCGCGGCTGCCGGCAACATCATCAACGACTACTTTGACGTTCGCGCAGACCGTGTCAATAAACCGCACCGCCTGATCATCGGGAAATATGTGAAGCGCCGTGTTGCCATTGTTTCACATTGGGGACTCAACTTCATCGCCTTCTGTATTGCCGTTTATCTCAGCTGGATTCTGGAAACTTTCTGGTACCTCTTTATTCACCTGCTGACGATCAACGTCCTATGGTTTTACTCCATGTACCTGAAGCGCAGATTCCTGAGCGGAAATCTCGCTATTGCTGCACTTACCGGTCTGGTTCCTATTCTGGTCGGCTTCTACTTCCACCAGTTGCTGGAGAAGAGTCAAAATGTTCCATTAACGCACTTCCCTTTCGACCAGTATACCGGTCCTCATTACATTCTCTGGCTCGCATTCGGACTGGCAACTTTTGCCTTTATCCTGAACCTCGCCCGTGAGATCGTAAAAGATATGGAAGATGTGGAAGGAGACAAACGCCTGAATGCGAAAACACTCCCTATCGTGCTCGGCTATACACGCACCAAGTGGATTGCAGCTTTGGTCCTTTCCGGCGCTGTAATCAGTTCCTTCGTGGTTTGGTTCTTCTTTAACGAACTAAATGCACTGTCCATGCTTCCGATCTTCTTTGCAGCCGGACTCGTATTTGTCTGCTTTTTCCTCCTCATTCGTGCCACGGAAAAGAAACACTACCGGATCATTAACCACCTGATCAAATTATCCATGGTCTGTGGGTTGCTGAGTCCTGTATACTGGCAAATCCTGATCATCTATGGATAAGATCCGACTGATTCTGGCGTCGAAATCTCCCCGCAGACAAGCCCTTGTCAATGAATTGGGAATTCCTTTCGAAGTGCGCATCAAAGAAGTAGATGAAGTATATCCGGCTGAGCTCGCTGCACGTGATGTCCCGGAATACCTTGCCCGCTTAAAGGCCGAACCTCTTCGTGATTCACTTGCGTCCAATGAAGTGTTGCTGACATCCGACACTGTGGTTGTGCTGGACGATCTGGCGCTTGGAAAACCTTCCGATGAGGCAGAAGCTTTCGACATGTTGCAACGCTTGTCAGGTAAAAGCCATGAAGTGATTACCGGTGTTTCCCTGATCAGCCGGGAAAAGGAGATCGCCTTCGCAAGTACCACACATGTATCCTTCGCGAAGCTGACACCGGAAGAGATCCGCTATTACATCCGTAAATACCAACCGATGGACAAAGCAGGCGCTTATGGCATCCAGGAATGGATCGGCTACATCGGGGTCGAGAAAATTGAAGGATGTTATTACAACGTCATGGGGCTGCCGCTTCACGACGTTTACCATGCACTCAAAAGGGAATTCGGCCTAGAACTTTAATTCCACGTAATTTGTCTTCAGACGGCGCTTCAACCACAAGCGAATCTTCTCCTGCTCCATAGAATCCAGCTTTCCGGAACTTTCAAAAAAGACCATAGAAACCGGTTGCGCCTTCGCCACGGAATCAATGTATCGCATTGAAACGGCATACGAGCAGGTATTGACGGTTGGATACAAGGCTTTGATCTCACTCAACAACGATTCTCCCAATTCCGGAATGGCCCGGAGACTGTCGATTGCACGTTCACGGAATACCAGGGTAGAACGAAGACGGTCAAGTTCTGCCCGCTGCTGGTCTGCATTTGACTGATTTTTGCTTACATCTTGCGTGCGGAGTCCATGCTCAATCAGCAACTTTACCTCACCAAGTCCCAAATCATATGCCTTTTTGTGCAGGCGTTTCAGAGCAATCGAATCAAAATCATTTCCGGCATACACCAGCACAATTTCACGCTTCTCTGCATTGATTTCATTGGAAAGCAGATAATTGTCCTCCCAATACGACACATCCTTGATGAAATTCTCCGCCCGACCGACAAACTTTTCTTTCTGCACAAGCGTGTAGCCCAGGTAAAAACTCGGTATTACTGTCAGCGCAATCACAGCGATAATTGCGATGTTTTTATTCTTGATCTCACGGCTCAACAGGAAGGTTTGACGTGGCAACTTCAGCAATTGTGAGACCAACATGGCAGCGAGTGCAATGAAAACCGAATTGATCAGGAAGAGATAGATCGCCCCCAGGAAATACGCCCAGTTTCCGGTTGAAATACCATATCCGGCCGTACACAAAGGAGGCATCAACGCCGTTGCAATGGCCACACCCGGAATTACATTTCCTTTATTCTTGCTGCTGATGGCCACAATACCAGCCAGCCCTCCGAACAAAGCGATCAATACATCGTAGATCGTTGGACTTGTGCGAGCAAGAATCTCCGAATGCTCGGTATGGATTGGTGTCAGTACGAAATATAAGGTGGAAGTTACAAGTGCCGCAGAGGAAGAAAAACCGAAGTTCATCAGCGACTTCCGCAACAAAGGAAAATTATACGTGGCAATACTGTACCCGACACCATTGATCGGTCCCATTAACGGCGAGATCAGCATGGCACCAATGATCACCGCAGTGGAGTTCATGTTCAAACCGACCGATGCAACAAGGATCGCAAAGACAAGAATCCACAAATTGGTTCCTCTGAAAACGATTGCCTTTTCAATGGACTCCTGAATAACGGCTGCATCTTCCTGCTCGTGTGTGAGCCGAAGAAAACTCAAAATATCATTGATCGGTTTTCTGTCTTCCATGCGTTACATGCGTTCCGGCACCTTGATCCCGAGCAAATGCATTCCGTTGGAAATCACCTTTGCTACATTTCGACTCAAGAGCACACGCAGGTCTTTCAATTCCTGCTTCTCTTCGTTCAGGATAGTTATACTCTGGTAAAAGTGGTTGTACAATTTAACCAACTCGTAGGAATAATTAGCCAAAACAGCCGGAGAATAATTTTCTGCCGCCTCCTTCAATGCCAGCGGAAATTCCGTCAATTGTTTGATGATCTCCTTCTCTTCCGGCAACAGTTCAGTCGCCGAAGTACCACTCACTTGACCCGCTTTTGCCAACAGCGACTTAATACGCGCGTGCGTGTATTGAATAAACGGACCGGTATTTCCATTCAGCTCAATGGATTCCTCCGGATTAAAGAGCATTCGTTTTTTCGGATCTACTTTCAGCAGGTAATACTTCAATCCTCCCATGCCGATCATATGGTAAAGGGCACTTTTCTCTTCCTCGCTCATTCCTTCAATATGACCGCGTTCCTCAGTCATAACCCGTGCCTTGTCGATCACCTCTTCCATGAGATCATCCGCATCTACAACAGTTCCTTCACGTGATTTCATCTTCCCGGAAGGAAGATCCACCATTCCATACGACAGGTGATAACAGTTCTCCGCCCAGGCATACCCCAGTTTCTTCAAAATGAGGAACAATACCTTGAAATGGTAATCCTGCTCATTCCCAACCGTATAAATGATTCCCTGCAAATCCGGGTAGTCCTTGTAACGATCCACTGCAGTTCCCACGTCCTGCGTCATGTATACCGCCGTTCCATCCGAACGAAGCACCAGTTTTTCATCCAGTCCCTCATCACTCAGGTCGATCCAGACAGAACCATCTTCCTTTTTATAGAAAACACCCGTTTTTAGGCCTTCCAGCACCAGATCTTTCCCCAGTAAATAGGTGTCGGATTCATAGTAAACCTTGTCGAAATCCACCTCCATCTGCGCGTACGTCGCATCAAAACCGTCGTACACCCAACCGTTCATTGTGCTCCAGAGAAGATACGTCTCCGGATCTTTCGCCTCCCATCGGATCAGCATTTCTTTGGCTTCCAGCAAGATCGACGTCTGGTTCTTCGCCAGATCTTTAATCTTACCATCGATTCCTTCTATTGCCTTTTCGTCCTTGCCTGCTTTTGAAGCTTGCAAACGCTTGAATTCCTCTGTTACCTCATCGGAAAAACCTTCAAAATCTCCGCTTTCCCATTGCGCAATGATCGCTTTCGCCTCCTTGTTGAAGTGCTTATCGAATTCCACGTAGTATTTCCCGACAAGCTTATCGCCTTTCAATCCGGTATTTTCCGGTGTTTCCCGCTCTCCCTTTTCGTTCAGCGGAGAAAACTTCTGCCAGGCCAGCATGCTTTTGCAAATGTGAATTCCACGATCGTTGATGATCTGTGTTTTTACCGTTTTGTGTCCGCTCGCCTTCAGAATTTCAGCTACGGAGTAGCCAAGAAAAATGTTTCTCAGGTGACCGAGGTGCAAAGGCTTGTTGGTATTCGGTGAAGCATATTCAACCATCACGGTCGGCTTCGAATCCTTTTCAGCAAATCCGTAATGCGCTTCCCGATCCATCTCCTTCAACTGGTTGATCCAGTAATTCTGTGATATGGTAAGATTCAGAAAACCCTGGATTGCCTCGTAACCAACCAGGTCAGGAATGGCATCCACCAACAACTTCCCGATGCGTTCACCCGCTTCAGCAGGCGCACAACGCAGCATTTTTACAAATGGAAAAACAACAAGTGTAAGATCTCCTTCCACGTCGCGGCGTGTCCTCTGGAATTGAATCATTGATTCATCAATATTCACTCCAAGGACCGCTTCTGCATCGCGGATCAGTACTTCTTTAATTTGTTTTTCCATTATTTATTTTCAAGTGTATTTGCAGTTGTTTCCAATAAATCAAAAGCGACTTCTGCCATTCGGTTCCTGCGCTCATCGAGGCATGGATTAACCTCCACGAATTCAATGCATACCGTTTTCGGATTCGCAGCAAAACCGTTCAGAAAATCGCGTGCTTCTTCCGGCATCAAACCATTCCCTACGGGTGTACCGGTTCCATTGGAGGAATGTTCGGGATCCATTGAATCCACATCAAAGGAAATATAAAGCAGATCGCAATCCTTCAATTGCTCCAACGTGCGCCGGATGATTTCCTCTGTTCCCTCGGAACGAACCGTCTCCACCTTGTAATTGGTGATTTCCAGTGAAGAGATCAGGGCATTTTCCTGTTTTTCGGTATCACGCACAGCAATGTACACAAGATCCCCGGGTACGATTTTCGGTCCGTCAATCCCTACATTCTTTAAACTGCTCCAATGCCCGATCACATCTTCGGAAGGATTGTTTACCTTTTCTTCCAGGTTATCTACACCCAGAGCAGTTGCCAGTGGCATCCCGTGCATATTTCCGGAAGGTGTGGTATATGGCGTATGAATGTCCGCATGTGCATCAATCCAGACCACTCCCAGGCGCTTGTCCGGAAAGGCAGCCTTGATCCCTGCAATGGTTCCACCCGCAGAACCGTGATCCCCGGCCAAAACCAAAGGAAAGGCTCCTTCCGAGAGCGTTTGCTTCACTGTAGCCGAAACATTGTTAAAGACTTCCAGTAATCCGGCAATCCGCTTTGCGTTCGGATATTTTACTTCGTGATCGAGAAAATAATTGACATCATCGATCTGGACTTTCGGATAACGGCTGAAAAAATCGTTGTTCTGCTGGCGTGCAGCGACCATCATCGCCTCGGGTCCGAGAGAGGCTCCCCGAGTTCCAGCGGTAATCTCGGACTTATTGATCAATAATCGAATATCTCGTTTCATACGTACATTTCCTCCGCAAAAATAGCATAATCTCCATGCACTGAATACGCCCTCAAACGGATATTCCATTAATTTTAGCGCTCAAGTAACTTTTGTCCGGCAACGCGTTGAATTATTATATGAAGATCACACCCTCTTTTCTATCAGGACTCCTGCTGTTGATTGCAAGTGTCGGAATTTCAACACCGTTGTCGGCCCAAAAGAAAAACTCCTTCACCGGGATGTTGGAATACAAGATTACCGTTCGCGACACAAATCTGCGAGCCTTCTTTCCGGATAACTCGATGTTCATTTATACGAATGACACCATTGTCCGGCAAGAGAATTACACGCCGCAACTCGGGGAGCAGGTGACCATCCGACACATGGAAAAGAACAAATCGTATCTGTTACTCACCACCGATTTCGGAAACTTCGCGATCCCTTCTGACCTGTCGGAACTTACCGGGAAAGACAGTACCAAACGTGTCAGTAAGTATCACTTTTCAAAAAAGGCTTTCGGAAAGAAGGTGTTGGGAAGAAAAGCCAAACGGATGATTGTAACACATGACGATCAGAAAGATCCTTTTGAGTTTCTCTACTACAAAAACATCGCGAATAAATACAATGACGCTTTCCCTGAAATGCCGGGCCTGCCGGTTCGGTACAGTGTTGTTACACCCGACGCCGTATTTGATTACCAATTGGTCCGCATCAGCGAGTACACGCCGAACCGCGATCTTTTCGGTATCCCATCCGATTACGAACGCACCACCTTCGACGATTTCATTGAAAAAATGATCCAGTCGAAAAGCGGAGGTGAATTCAGCCCCGAATAAACTAACAGTAGGCTGTTTATAGTTCTGTTTCCCCATGCTTTTGGCCGGCGTTAATCCTCGCTATCTTCGTAAGATAGACTTATTGGATAGTGAAAGAAAACGAATTCATAGCACGCGGGGAGGACAAGAAAGATCCCGAAAAAAAGAGCAGCAAGAAGGCAAAGAAGTCTGAAAAAATACAGACGTTCGCATTGCTTGACAAGCTGAAGGAACGCTTTGATTCAAAAAAAGTGAAGTCCACGATCGGAGTGACACTGATCCTTCTTTCTGTCTATTTGTTCCTCTCCTGCTTTTCTTATCTCTTTACCTGGCAGGAAGATCAGAACCGCGTAATGGCCAAAGGACTCTTCGAGTTTCTTTTTGATGGCAGTGAAGAACCAGTTGAAAACTGGCTGGGAAAATTCGGAGCATGGGCCTCTCACCTGCTTATCTACCGTTGGTTCGGAATGGCAGCTTTCACACTCCCGCTCGTTTTGTTCCTGCTCGGCTTCAAAGCACTTTTTAATGTTACGATCCTTCCGCTAGCCAAAACCATCGCCGCCTGTGCACTCTTTACCATTTGGTTCAGTGCCTTCTTTGGCTTTTTCGCTGACCAGATCAACTACCTGGGCGGAAGCTTTGGCTACCAGTTGAATGAATGGCTCCGACTCGCAATCGGACGTTTCGGAACCCTGATCTTACTGATCGCCACGGGATATATCTTTGGCCTGATCACGCTGAATTCACAGGTGAAACGTCTGCTCGAACGCCTGGGCTTGCTGAAGAAAAAAGAAACGGAACAGGAAGAGGTACTGGATGAAGAAGATATGTCCGTAAGCAATGTGCTCGATCCTTCGTTGACCAAAGAAGACCTTATTGCGAAAACCATTCATTTCGCTGAAGAAGAGGAAGTCCTTGAAAACGAACTGGATGAAATCGAAGAAGAGGAAGAGGACGATCACAGTGAAGTGATTGATGAAATTGCGGATCCGGAAGAAGAGAAAGAGGATTCACTTGAATTTGAATTACCCCCTAACGATCCGGAAGAGAACAATGAAGAAGAATTCTCGGTAGAAATAGCGGAGGAAGGTGAAGAGGATCAGTCACTGGATGACGATGAAGTCAACAACCTGCGGGAAGAATACGGAGAATACGATCCGAAGCTGGATCTGGCAAGCTATGCACTTCCACCAATCGACCTTCTCAAAGATTACGGTGGTCAAAGTGGAACGGTAGACAAGGCCGAACTGGAAGAAAACAAGAACAAGATCGTTCAGACACTTAGCAATTACAAGATCGAGATTGCCAAGATCCGGGCAACGGTTGGACCTACGGTTACCTTGTATGAGATCATTCCGGCTCCTGGCGTCCGTATTTCCAAGATCAAAAACCTTGAAGACGATATTGCATTGAGCCTGGCAGCTCTTGGAATCCGGATCATTGCACCAATTCCTGGCAAAGGAACGATCGGTATCGAAGTTCCGAACAGCAAGCCGGAAATGGTTAGCATGCGCTCGTTGATCGCCTCCAAGAAATTCCAGGAAAGCGATTACGAATTGCCGGTTGTGATGGGAAAAACGATCACCAACGAGACGTACACATTCGACCTGACCAAAATGCCTCACCTCCTCGTCGCCGGTGCTACCGGACAGGGAAAGTCGGTCGGATTGAACGCTATTCTCATCTCCCTGCTTTACAAGAAGCACCCGGCACAGGTCAAGTTTGTCCTTGTCGATCCGAAAAAAGTCGAATTGACGCTCTACAATCGTATCGAACGACACTTCCTTGCGAAATTACCGGATGAAGAAGACGCCATTATCACCGATACCAGTAAGGTAGTCAACACACTGAACTCGCTTTGCATCGAGATGGATGATCGCTACGAATTGCTGAAAACAGCGCACGTCCGCACCATCAAAGAGTACAACAAGAAATTTATCGATCGTAAGCTGAACCCTGAAAAAGGTCACAGATACCTGCCGTATATTGTCGTGCTCATTGACGAGTTTGCCGACCTGATCATGACTGCCGGCAAGGAAGTCGAGCAGCCGATCGCCCGGATTGCCCAACTTGCACGAGCCATTGGAATCCACCTGATCGTTGCCACACAGCGACCTTCCGTAAATGTGATCACGGGTATGATCAAAGCCAACTTCCCGGCACGTATTGCCTTCCGGGTACTCTCTAAAATCGACTCCCGTACCATCCTCGATGGTTCCGGCGCGGATCAGTTGATCGGTCGTGGTGATATGCTTATCAGTACCGGGCAGGACATGATCCGCTTACAGTGCGGATTCGTGGACACGCCTGAGGTTGACGACATCTGCTCGTTCATCGGTGAACAGCGCGGATATCCTCAGGCTCTGTTACTTCCCGAATATGTTGGTGAATCTGCAGATTCCGGTGGAACCATGGACGATGACGAACTGGATGCCCTGTTTGCAGATGCCGCACGCATCGTCGTCATGCATCAACAAGGATCCGCCAGCCTTCTTCAGCGCAAACTGAAGCTCGGATACAACCGTGCGGGTCGTATCATCGATCAGCTTGAAGGCATGGGAATCATTGGTCCGTTCCGCGGCAGCAAGGCCAGGGAAGTACTCTTCTCCGACGAAATAAGTCTGGACGAATTTTTATCCTCGAAAGGAATTATTTAGCCTTTACCGCATTGATATTAAGACCAAGTCCTGCTGAGATCAGTATTTCATCGGTTCTCCCACGCTGATTCGTCAGTGCGTGCGCCGTGGAATGAATGTACGTCACGTTCGCGAAGAAATTGAAGAACTTCCAGATATAATAGGTCGCACCGATATTCGCCGCCATGGAAGGCACCACGCGATATGGCATGTCACCGGAAGCATTCAGGTCTCCGTTGAACTGCATCACTGACAGACCAGGCATAAATCCGATGTGTGAATCGAAGTTTCCCTTATTCAGATGATACAAAGTTCCAAAAAACGTCCGGCAACTGAAACGCAACATCGGAGTATCTTCCGATCCGTCAATGAAATAGAATGTTTCTCCACGGAAAGACAGGCGCTGATCCACCCTTCCTTCCAGATAACCGGAGAGGTAGTAATTGTTCTCCGGATGATTCAACATCAGGGAAGGTGAAATGGTCATCGAAGTAGTGATAAGTCCGGGACGGACATATTGCTCCCGCTGGGCGTTGACTGCAAACCCCAGGAACATCATCGCAAAAACAATTCTTAATTCCATAAGTCCGCAATTTTATAGTTAATACCCACATGAAACAGAAGGTGCCCTTCGAGACTCGCTCCTTTTTGCTTAACAAAGAACACTTCACCGGAATTCGCATTGCGCTCAGCATGAATGTCACTTCCAAGGTGAATCATATACTGTGTCACGAAAGAAAGATCAAGACGCTCCGAGAGATTAACGTGCATACCAGCACCCGCCTGAACAGCCGAACTTCTCCGTAGCAAACTATTCCCCTGATCGTTCAACGCCGTAAATTCCGTCCAGTCAAAACAATGTCCGGCCAGAAGGTAAGGTTTAACCGGAGGTGTTTGCTTATCGGTAAAATAGCAAAGCACACTCCACCCGATGTGGTAATCCGTTCGGGCCGCAAAATCTTCTACATTGGAAGTAATGTAGTCGAAATACCAATCCGTATTGACATGATTGGCGAGCTGCAGACGGAATTGTCCTCCACAGCCGAAGCCCGTATTTCCAAAGTCTCCACCATTGAACGTACTCACTGTTGAGCGAACGCCGAATGAAAGGATTCCTCCCTGTTTCCCTTTTATATTCAAAGGTTGGGCAAAGGAAATGACAGGCAATAAAAAACTGGCAATCAGAAGTCTTTTCATTTTCCTGAATCTTAATTGGTTGATACCCTAACGAACGGTGAAGTTGTAAAATTTATTATGCGCACCGAATAAAAAACACGATCAAAGACCGCATTTCAAAAGTCATTTCACTCTTCCGAGAAGCGCTGAATCACTTCCTGTGTAACGCCGGTATTTGAGAAACCTCCATCGTGGAAAAGGTTCTGCATTGTTACATAGCGAGTGAGATCCGAGAACATTGCGATGCAATAATCAGCGCAGGCAAGTGCAGATGCATTTCCAAGCGGCGACATTTTTTCCGAATAGTTGATGAATTCATTGAAGCCCTTCACACCGCTTCCGGCAGTTGTCATGGTCGGCGACTGAGAAATGGTGTTGACACGTACTTTTTTGGCGATACCGTAGTGATAACCAAAGCTTCGCGCAATCGACTCAAGATACGATTTGTTATCGGCCATGTCGTTATAATCCGGAAAAACGCGTTGAGCTGCAATGTAAGAAAGCGCCAAAACAGAGCCCCATTCATTCATTGCATCCAGCTTCATGGCAGTTTGCAGAACTTTATGAAACGAAAGTGCGGAAACATCAAATCCTTTCATCGTGAACTCGTAGTTCTCATCCGTGTAATGTCTTCCCTTTCGTACGTTAATAGACATCCCGATCGAATGCAGGATGAAATCAATCTTTCCTCCAAGAATTTCCATTGATTCGGCCACGAGCTTCTCGAGATCTTCCACACTTGTGGCATCAGCAGGGATCACCTTACTGCCGGTCTTCTCAGCAAGTGCATTGATCTCCCCCATTCGCATAGCGATCGGAGCATTGGTCAACACAAAAGTGGCGCCTTCTTCGTGCGCGCGTTCTGCTACTTTCCACGCAATCGATTGGTCATTGAGCGCACCGAAAATAATCCCTCGTTTTCCTTTAAGTATGTCGTTGGCCATAATCTTCTTTTTCTTGTGAGTGCAAATTTAGAATAATCTCATGATCTGCGGTTATTGCAAAGGGATTTCTATTGTCATTCCATCAAAGGCAACAGCGACATTATCAGGCAACTGTTGTTCGATTACTTCCTGACGGGCAAACAGGTGTGAAATATGAGTCAAATAAGCTTGCTCAGGCTGAATATCCTCAATGAATGCGAGGGCCTCTTCGAGATTAAAATGCGACAGGTGCTCGGTCATTCGAAGGGCATTAATGATCAAAATGCGTGAACCACGAATCTTCGCGCGCTCTTCTTCCGCCACTGTTTTGGCATCCGTGATGTAGGTAAAATCACCGATCCGAAATCCCAGTACCGGCATCATGTAATGCATGACCTCAATCGGGGTTACCTCAATATCACCTGGTAATATAAAAGGTATATTTTTTGAAATTGAGTGCAGACGAAGGGATGGTACTCCTGGATAGCGGTCTTCAGAGAATACGTAATAAAACTCTCTTCTCAACGCCTTTTCGACGCGATCGGTGCAGTAGACCGGCATATCCTGCTGCTGAATAAAATTGAACGCGCGCACATCATCCAGCCCTGCCAAATGATCTTTATGCTCATGGGTAAAAAGAACACCGTCCAAACGCTTCACGCCGAACTTCAACATTTGCTGCCGGAAATCAGGCCCTGTATCAATCACATAGGTATAGCCGTTCGTCTCCAGCAAAACTGAGCTTCTCAAACGTTTATCTCTGGGATCCTCAGACATGCAAACTTCACATTCACAAGCAATAACGGGAACTCCCTGGGAAGTGCCGGATCCGAGAACCGTAATCTTCAGATGTTCATGCGCGTTTTTCACGGACACAAACATACGGCTTGCTGGCAAATCCGGTAGTCAGATCCGGTCAAATTTCACAATCAAACTATGCACACCTAACTTAAATAAGCAATAATATAATTAACTAATTTACTGATTATAAACATTATATATGTTTTATTTAAACCCTAAGCCAACCCTTCAAAACACCATTACGTCTAATTAATACACAGCAAGTTTTTAATGTAACAATTGGTTATATTATAAAACTACCAAACTAATCGCCATGACCACAGCAGCTAAAAGACTTACCCTAGTCATTTCATTTCTATGCACTTATGCGTTCAACGGAAACGCACTTACGTACACGACACTTACCAATGGTATCTGGTCCGACGTAACGAATGTTTGGTCGACCAACGGTGTAACTCCATGCGGATGCACTCCCGGAGCAACCTCAGCCGGAAACGACATCGTTGTCAACCATCAGATCACAACAAGCTACACACTCGTGATCAATGCCGGATCGGTTTTCACCGTGAATCCGGGTGGACAAATCCTGGGCTCTGATGATGTGATCACCTTCAATGCATCCATTGACTTTTTCGGGCCGGTGTCGTTAAATAAACTGAGCGTTGCGACAGGAGCCACGGTAACGCTTCATAACGGAGCTATCCTCAATATGAACAACCAGCTCCAGGTGACCTTCGGAATCTTCATCAATGACGGTGGACTTTCCAACTCCGGAGGCATTTCAGTAGACCCAACAGCATCACTGATCACCATGAACGGTGCACGAATGCACGTTGTATCAGGCAATATGACGAATAACGGATTCATAGACGTCTGCCCGACTTGTTGTATGTCGTCGAATGGAAACTGGAGAAACACGAGCACGGGAACCGTAAGCGGCTCGGGTGCCGTAAATTCAGGTGGAAACATTAACAATCAAGGCACCTGGGACATAAACCTCTCCTGGTGTGCCACCGGATCAGGAATCGGCTTGCCCACTCCGGAGAACTGCGCAACCGCTCAGGGAGTTTGTTTTGCGATCACTCTTCCTGTTGAGTTGAGTAGTTTTGAAGTTGCACCAGTTGAAAATGAATACGTACAGGTTTTGTGGTCCACCGCTACCGAACTCAACAGCAGCTACTTCAATATCGAACGATCACCGGACGGCAATAACTGGGAAGTCATTGCAAAGGTCGATGCCCAGGGAAATTCTTCAGAAACAACACACTACTCATACACCGATTACGATGCGCAACCGGGCGAAAACTATTACCGTCTTGTCGAATTTGATACGGACGGGCGCTCATTCTCTTCGGAAATCGCGATGGCAACTCTGCATGCGGAAGATTTCATCAGGGTTTATCCCAATCCTGCTTCCGGTGCCACAACAATTACTGTAGAAGGAGTGGAGAACGGAGAGACACTATATATTCTCAACTCCTCCGGTACAATCAGTGCTCAGGAGCAGGCCAACACATTCTCGCGAAGCGTACGGATGGATATTTCACATCTCGATCCGGGAATGTACTTCGTTCGCACAGGAAGAACTGACAACAGCAATCCTGTCAAGTTGATTGTTACGCGATAGATCGATCGTCTATTCTGACATTTGGCGATCGTTGAACAGGCGGATGATCATGAGACTCCAACCGGAGATCATGAGGAGTCCGCCTGTCGGCGTTACAGGCCACAAAAATGATAACGAAACTCCCATTTGTTCCTGCACTGCTAACAAGTAGATCGAACCACTGAACAAGATAACGCCGAGGAATAACAGGCGGTAAACCCAGCCCAGATTAATCCTGAAACCTTTCTCGTTGACACCCAAAACCAGAAGTCCCAATCCGTGATAGATCTGGTAACGAACGCCTGTTTCAAAAGAGGCAAGCTTTTCCGGCTCAAGCATTTCTTTGAGCGCATGAGCGCCAAAGGCCCCGAGTATAATCCCGGTAACAATGAGCAACAGGGCAACGATCACAATTCTTAGGTTCATTGATCCAATTTTAAAGTATACTCCAAAACGCCCCCCCAATCTTTCCACTTCCCGTAGTCACCGATGGTTTCGTTGTGCCAGATAAACATAAAATCACCTCCGCAGGCTTTTACCTCCTTATAGAGTTCACTGATGAATTCCTTGCTTCCTTCAATAGTAAGATGAAGGTATTCGTTCAGGGTTCCATCCATGTAAACGAAAGGGTGTACCTCCAGTTCACTAATGCGATTGTTCATCAAGTCAAACCACAGATGAGACCTTGCCGTACCACTCCTGAAACCGGGATGCTCTGCAAAACCCATTGAGTATTCGTGACGGAAACCAGCCTTCTCCAATAATGCAAATGTTTCCGGCAAATGAAACTTCAAAAAATGTTGTCGTGAATGAATCACCTCTCTTTCCAGCAGTTGTTCCAGTCGTTTTTTCTCATTCGCCAAACGTATTGAATCATCCCCAGCTCCATAGCCGGGATGCAACCCCACCTGACCGTTAACGTCCATTCGTCCGATCAGCGCTTTGTGTTCGGGAAGATCCACCGAAAGATTGCGGTCTTTAGGACCTAAGTCAGCCACCAACCAAAATATGCGCGTAGAAGGAATCGCTTTTGCAATTCCGGCGATCCTTTCGAAGGTGTCGTATGGATCTCTCGCTCCTTTTTTAACCCGCGAACGTTCTTTCAGACGTTTAGCATCTGCTTTGAAGAGATCCCGCAACACGGAAAGAAACCTTCGCTTACCTGTTTTGTAACGGTAGGCATATGAATTGTCGATATCGAAAGTCGGTACGATCTTCACTTCAGCCGCTTCAGGCTGACATCCGAGTTGCTCGAGAATCCTTAGCGCCCATCGGTCACATACGCAATGGGTTATCCAACCATTGGCCGCCAGCAGGCTCTTCCCGTATGGAAAGCGCCCGTGTTCATCCTTTTCTGTACACAGATATTCTTCGTAACGACTTAACACATAGAACACCGAAGCAAATAAATCGGCCGTCCCATCGAAGGAAATGGGCGACACATCCTCGGCTTCCACGTATCCGATTTCATGTGAGCGGATGTCGGTTTCTTCAAGTAATCCCGAACAGGCAAAGGACGTTACCCCTTCGATTTCCGGTCCGTAAGAACAGACAATACCTTCTGCTGACACCGCCTCCCCCGAATATTGAACCATGCGATAATCGACACCGCGGGCCCGGAAAATAAAATCCATTGTATAAGTCAATCGTGGAGTAAGTGCCCGAACGTATATGGTTACCATTGATCTGGTTTTAATCCGATCTCAGACGATCAATCCTTCATCGGCGAAACTAAAGTAGTTATTATCGGATAGAATGAGGTGGTCCAATACGTGTAAATCAATGTAATTTCCGAAGTTCACCATCGATCGTGTAAGTTTCAGATCGGCATCGCTTGGACGCACCTGACCACTTGGATGATTGTGTGCCAGAATGATACCACTTGCTTTCAATTGCAATGCCCGATGAAATATCAACTTTCCGTCGGCCACTGTTCCGGACATTCCACCCTTGGAGATTTGCTCTCCGGAGATCACTTCATTTCCCCTATTCAGGAATAGCACGTGAAATTCCTCGTGCTCCAGATCAAGCATCTCCCGCTGAAGTAAACGAAATGCATCTGTTGATGTAGTGATCTTTGGTGCCTTTTCACGTTTTTCGGATCTTCTCCTGCGTGCAATTTCCATCGATGCGTAGATAGCCACAGCCTTAGCTTCGCCTATTCCTTTAAAACGCTGCAATTCCGTAACGGACATTCTGGAAAGCGTGGCAAAATTGTTTTTGCAGGAAGCAAGGATTTCTCTTGCCAGCTCGACGGCTGATGCATTTTTAGTTCCTGAGCCAATGACAATAGCCAGCAATTCGGCATCTGTCAGGCTGTGCCTTCCTTTCAGGAGTAACTTCTCCCGCGGGCGGTCTTCGGACGCCCAGTTCTTAATCGTCTTTGGTTGCATTGGTAGGTTATTGGTTACTTTAAGTTAAGCTTTTTTTCCGGGCTTTACTTTATTGACAAATCTTTTGTGAACAATTCTCATCCTTCCGTTCTGCACTCCCTGCATATCTCCTTATTTTTGAAGATATGACTACGACCCGACTCATCCTTGCAGGAGCAATTTTATGCAGCTCCTTCTCTTTCGGACAGAATATTACGTTAGATTCTTATCTCTCGGAGAACCCTTCCATTGATGCCAAAGTGGACAGTATCCTGAACACCATGTCTTCTTCGGACATTGTGGCACAACTGCTAATGCCGGCAATCGGAAGATTGGGCGAGAATGAGGATTCGATCCGTTCATTCATCAACGACGGTCTGATCGGAGGCTTGCTGATGCTGAATGGGACCAAGAGCCAGTTCACGAATTGGATCAGTGAGTTCAACGGTCACAACAAAGAAATGGGAAGGATTCCTTTTCTCTATTCTGCTGATGCCGAACCAAGTCTTGTTAACTCAAAAATTAAGAATTCACATCCTGTTCCGAAGGCGAACGCCGTTACTTCTGTCGAAGAAGCAGAATCCGTAGCACGCACTATTTCATCTGACCTCAATGAGATCGGGATCAATTACAATTTCGCGCCGGTCGTGGACATGTCATCCAATAAAACAGTTGGCTACCGCGGATTTGGGGCCAATCCGGGAAACATCATTCCTTTTTCAAATGCGTTTATCCGGGAGACGCAAAAGAACAATATCATTGCCACGGCCAAACATTTCCCCGGACACGGACTTGTTTCCGGCGATACGCACGCTTCGCTCCAGGTTATCAATGGAGAAATGAAAGAGGTAAAAAACTACATTCCACTTATTGAGGACGGCGTGCTTTCGATCATGATTGCTCACATCGCCGTCCGTAACA
Source organism: Crocinitomicaceae bacterium (assembly GCA_050300995.1). Lineage (GTDB taxonomy): Bacteria > Bacteroidota > Bacteroidia > Flavobacteriales_D > Crocinitomicaceae > UBA4466. The sequence continues at coordinate 18,015 of JBNKYR010000021.1, forward strand.
ATCCGATGTACGACACACAAGGACTGCCTTCGACAAGCTCGGAAAACATCGTTACCCGGTTGCTACGTGATAGTTTGGGATTCAAAGGCTTAATCGTTACCGACGCATTGAATATGGGAGGCATTGCCAATATTAAGGATGCAAATGTTCGCTCCGTATCTGCCGGATGTGACATCCTGCTCATGCCGAAAAATCTTCGCGCTGCGCACAAGGAAATTTTGACAACGTACACTAAGGATGAAGAATTCAGAAAAAGAGTTCAACAGGCTGCATCAAGAATTATCCGAATGAAATATTGTCTCGGATTGATTCCCTGATCAAATATTGTGAATTTGCTGGCTGAGGAATACTTGCTTTCTACACAGAATTCCATATTTTAACACAATTCAAACATTGTCTTAACTTTGGCAGCTATGTTCGTGACTCAGATTCAACAAATCCTGGAAAACTTCGAGAAGATTCATCTCGAGGAAATGGATCGGGTCCAACTTATGAACCGTGTTGATACGAAATTTACATTTTCTGATCGCACTCTAATCCGACTGCTTCCCGAATTATTGAAACACTATAAAGTACTTGAAGTAGAAGGCACTCTGCTCTCCCAATACGAAAGTCTCTATTATGACGATGCACAATTCAGTTCGTTCGAAGACCATCATCGTCAGCTAAGAGACCGTTTCAAGGTACGCTACCGGAAGTATGTGAATTCTGACATTGCTTTTCTGGAAGTGAAGCACAAGAAAAAAGGACGTACGGAAAAATCGCGCATCCTTACTTCCGGAATCCCGACTGAAATGTCCAAAACCGAAGCCTCATTTCTGGAAGCTCAGGGGCTTCACAAGCATCATTTGCAACCTACGCTTATGAACCGCTTTAAACGGATCACGCTGGTAAACAAAACGATCAACGAGCGACTAACGCTTGACATCGACCTTTCCTTTGAATGGCAGGGTAACAAAAAGCAAATGGAACACATTGTCATTGCCGAATTGAAGCAGGAACGGGCCTTGCGTACCTCTCCCTTCTATTCGCTCATGAAAAAGAACTTAATTCGTCCACTGCGTGTGAGCAAGTATTGCATTGGAATGATCTCGATCTACGGAAAAGGAAGAATGAAGTACAACAGATTCAAAAAGAAACTCTTACAAATCAAAAAAATACAGCAAAATGCCGCTTAAAATCTCCGCTGAATCCATTGCTGACACGATCGGACTTACCTGGATCGACAATGATTTCTATACGCTGATCATGCGTATGGTCATCAACCTGGTATTCATGACTGTCGTAATCCGTTATCTGTACTACCCGATCGCCAAACGCAAGGACTATCTTTTCACCTACTACCTGATCGGGATGATTACTTTTTTCCTGTGCTTCGGACTGAAAAAGCTGGACATTGATACAGGAATGGGACTCGGCCTTTTTGCTATTTTCGGCATCATTCGCTACCGTACCGATGCGATTGAGATCAAAGAGATGACCTACCTCTTTGTCATCATTGGGATAAGTGTCGTAAACTCTCTGGCTTCGAACAAAATCAGCCTGGCTGAAATGGGACTTATCAACGTAACGGTGGTTGCAATGACCTATGGTCTGGAATACCTTTGGCTGGTCAAACATGAAACGCGAAAAACCATTATCTACGAACGGATTGACCTGATCAAACCGGATACTTATGACGAGATGTTGCTGGACCTCGAAAGCCGGACAGGCCTTTCCATCAACCGCTTCGAAGTTGGACGCATTGATTTCCTGAATGACACCGCCCAGGTACGGATTTTTTATTATGATGACGACCAGGCACTTTCCGACTACCATAATAGTTAAATTTGTTCCTCACGGCAACGAATGAGGAAATTGCGAATTCTACTTTTACCACTCGGTTGGATTTACGGGCTGATCACCTGGATTCGCAATGCTCTGTATGATGCAGCCGTACTGAAATCCTACAAAATCCCGGTGAAATCCGTGTGCGTCGGAAATCTGTCTGTTGGAGGAACCGGCAAAACACCCACCGTTGATTTCCTGGCAGGCTATTTTATTTCTCAGGGACGAAATGTAGCTACCCTGAGCCGCGGCTATGGGCGTTCATCCAGGGGCGTGATCTTCGGAAATCAGAATTCAACACCGGCATTGATCGGAGACGAACCATTGATGTATAAGCTACATCACGGCGATCAACTTCAGGTTGTCGTGGCCGAAAAGCGAAAAGAAGGCGTTGAACAATTGCTGGAAAAATATCCGGACACAGACCTGATCTTACTCGATGATGCGTTTCAACACCGGGCCGTAAGTGCCGGCCTGAACATTCTGGTGACTCAGTACGATCATCTTTTTACAGATGATTTCATGATGCCTGCCGGAAACTTACGCGAATGGCCCATCGGAAAGAAACGCGCCAATGCAATTATTGTCAGCAAATGTCCGCAGCTCCCCCCTCCCAATCATGTGACCATCGCTAAACGCCTGGGGAATAACTCTATTCCTGTTTTTTTCTCAGCAATCCGTTACGGCGAGCTAAAATCCTTCGGAAACGCACCTGTCCCTCATGCAAAAAATATTCTGCTGGTCACCGGTATCGGTAATCCGGCACCATTGATCCGGCACCTTGAAAAACAAGCCCGGGTGGTTCATCTTCACTACCGGGATCACCATGCTTTCGAATCGAAAGATATCCTCACTATTCATGAAAAATTTGATACTTTTGCAAGTCGTGATAAAATCATTGTAACTACGGAAAAAGACTACATGCGTATCAAGGACATTTCCGAAGCAAAAGAACTTGAAAATCAGTGGTTTTATCAACCGATTATTACACAAATAGACAACGAAGAACCTTTTAAACGCCTGCTAAACGTTTATGTTGACAAAATTTAAAGAATCCTACGAGTACATCCGGTCACGTACCAACGTACAACCTACAGTCGGAATTATTCTTGGAACCGGTCTAGGTGGACTTGTTCAGGAAATCAATGTAATTGACGAGATTCCGTACGAAGACATTCCTCACTTCCCCTTATCGACAGTGCAAAGTCATTCCGGTAAACTAATTTTTGGCGAACTGGGAGGAAAACATGTCGTAGCCATGCAGGGTCGCTTTCATTTTTATGAAGGATACACCATGCAGGAGGTGACATTTCCTGTCCGTGTCATGAAATTTCTCGGGATTGAACGCCTGTTTGTCAGCAATGCTTCAGGTGGTGTGAATCCGGATTACGAAATCGGAGAGATCATGATCATCGATGATCACATTAACCTCTTCCCTGCCCATCCGCTGATCGGTAAGAATTTTGATGATCTGGGCCCACGTTTCCCGGACATGTCTCAACCGTACGATCACAAAATGATTGAACTGGCGAAACAAATTGCTGCTGAACACAACATCCGTGTTGCCCAGGGAACATATGCCGGATTAACAGGTCCAACACTTGAAACCCCGGCCGAATACCGTTACGTAAGGGCTATCGGCGCCGACACCGTGGGAATGTCGACCGTACCGGAAGTTATTGTGGCGCGCCATATGAGTATTCCATGTTTTGCAATTTCCATTATCACCGACCTCGGAGTTCCGGGAAAGATCCAGGAGATCAGTGTGGAAGATGTCATCGCCGTGGCCAATAAGCAAGAGCCGAAAATGACCATCATCATGAAAGAACTCATTTCCCGCGTTTAATTGATTCATGGAAGCAGAGATCAGAGATAAATATCAGGCAGTTATCGGACTGGAGGTTCACGCGCAGATGCTGACACAGTCCAAAGCGTATTCTTCGGACCGCAATGAGTTCGGTGCAACGCCTAACACGAACGTTAGTGTGGTTACTCTCGGACATCCGGGCACACTGCCACGCATGAACAAAAAAACGATCGAGTTTGCCATCCGCCTTGGATTGGCGTGCGATTGTACAATTACCGAACACCAGCATTTCGATCGGAAGAATTACTTCTACCCCGATCTTCCGAAAGGGTATCAGATCACCCAGGACAAGACACCGATCTGTACCGGTGGAAAAGTGATCATCAAAGGAACCGACGGTCAGGAAAAGGCCATTGGCATCACACGCATCCACATGGAAGAAGATGCCGGAAAAAGTATTCACGACGTAGATGTATACGATACCCTGGTGGATTTGAACCGGGCAGGTGTTCCGCTGCTGGAAATCGTTTCGGAGCCGGACATCCGTTCTTCGGAAGAAGCGTACAACTACCTGACCGAAGTACGAAAACTGGTTCGCTACCTCGATATCTGCGACGGAAATATGGAAGAAGGTTCCCTGCGTTGCGATGCAAACGTTTCTGTTATGCTGAAAGGTTCCGATACTTTCGGAACAAAGGTGGAAGTGAAGAACATGAACTCCATTCGAAACGTGCAGAAGGCGATTGAATTTGAGATCAGCCGACAGATCACAGCTCTGGAAAACGGTGAAACGCTTTCACAGGAAACACGCTCATTCGATGCCCTGAAAGGAATTACCATTTCAATGCGAAGCAAGGAAGCTGCAAATGATTACCGCTACTTCCCTGAGCCGGATCTTTTGCCGTTGGTCGTTACTCAGGATCAAATAGACGTTGTTCACAGCGAAATGCCACCGTTGCCACGCGAATTGTTTCTGAAATACACGAACGAACTCGGACTTTCGGCTTACGATGCCTATAACCTTACGGATTCAAAAGACATTGCGCTTTATTACGAGGACCTGATCGAAAACACCAGCAACTATAAGGCTGCTGCGAACTGGATTATGGGAGATGTAAAGTCCTACCTCAATCAAAACGGATTGGAAATTGCCGACTTCCCGCTTTCCACGAAGACAATCGCTTCCCTGATCGAATTGATCGATTCCGGTAAGATTTCCACGTCAATTGCGTCCCAGAAATTGTTTCCCGAACTGCTGAATTCTCCGGACTCAACACCACTGGAACTTGCAGAACGTTTGAACCTCATCCAGGATTCCAATGAAGACTCAATTCTGGGATACATTGAAGAAGTAATCAGGCAACACCCTGCGGAAGTCGAACGTTATAGAAACGGTGAAAAACAGTTGGTCGGCTTTTTTATGGGACAACTGATGAAGGCTTCCAAAGGAAAAGCAGACCCGAAAGCGGCCAATCAACTGATGCGCCAAACACTTGATAAATTATGATAAAGTACCTGTTTCCAATAGTTCTGTTCATGGTCGGAATAAGCGCCTGTACTTCGGATAGTGAAACCGAAGCAGACGGGCAGGAAGACGAACTGAAGGATAATTTTACCATCAGCGGTACGATTGACGGTGCCGGAGGAGAAATATTTTATCTTGAAGCTCAAAGTCCGAATGGCACGATCAGTATTACTTCAGGTCCCGTGGACGCCAACGGAAACTTTAACCTGACCGGGAATATCCCGGGCCTGGGACTTTACCAGTTGCGCCTCGGTGAATCACTCAATAACGCCCTCCTGCTGACACTTTCTCCGGGCGATGACCTGAAGATCAAAGCGAATACGGAAAACTACGCAAGCACTCCTTCAGCGAGCGGAACATCCTGGGCTCCCTACCTGTCGGAATACATGGTACAGGTATCTGATTTCCGGAAAGAGCAGGAACAACTCAATGCTGAAAAAGGAAAGTACACGGAAGAGCAACTGATGGCAAAGTACCTGGCACTGAAGGCAGACATTGACTCGTTCGCGATCCAAAGCATGCGAAAAGATCCGGGAAATCCGTTTAACATTGTCCTCTCTACGTATGCAGTTCCATCGATGAACTTCAATAACTGGGATCCTTCTTCGCTGGAAGTATTGCGGGCAGTTTCGGAAGCCTTCGTGAAGAAATATGAGAATTCACCGATGAGCCAAACGCTGGCCAACCAGGTGTACCAGATCGAAATGGCCTACAACCAGTATCTGGCTAATAAATCAGGAACACGACCTGCACCGGAGATCGCATTAAAAAATCCCGACGGAAAAGAAATCAAGCTTTCCTCGCTTCGTGGGAAATATGTTCTGATTGACTTCTGGGCTTCCTGGTGTGCTCCTTGCCGTCGGGAGAGTCCGAACGTTGTACGACTTTACCACCAATACAAAAACAAAGGTTTTACGGTTTATTCTGTGTCACTCGACAATGATAAAGAGGCATGGAAAGCCGCAATTGAAAAGGACGGTCTCGCATGGCCGAACCACGTATCCGATCTTCTTCAATGGAATTCACCGATGCCGCAACTCTATGGTTTCGACGGAATTCCCTACACCGTTCTCGTGAACAAAGAGGGCAATATCATCGGCACAGGTTTGCGCGGGGCGGAATTGGAACAGAAATTGAAAGAGATCTTCGAAAATTAAGCCTATGAAACATCTGATCATATTCCTATTTATTACTACAGGGAGCTGGCTGACAGCCCAAATCAACATCCGGGTTTCCGGAAACATCTTTAATTCACCGGCCAAATCGGCCGTCATTGCCAAAGTCGACGGCAACAAAGTGAACGAACTGCTTTCTTCCAAAATGGACAAAGACGGCAACTTCGACATCACAGGTTCCGTTCCTCAAATGGATTACTATGTGCTGTTGATCGGTGACGAGAAGATCCACCTGATTCTGCGTGATAAATGCGACATTAAAGTATATGGCGACGGTGCCAACCTGGCGAACTTCCTGAATATTGTTGACAGTGAGGAATCGTCCAGCATGCATAAATATTATCAGCTGCTTGAGGCATGGCAATATTCCAGCGATTCTGCTGCAGCAGTGATTAAAGCTGATCCTTCGAAGGCAGATGAAACCAACCGTGAAATGAACTTTAAGTTTCAGCGTTTTCAGGGGCTGACAAAATCATTCATCGCACGAAACCCGAATTCGCCGGCCCTTTACGCTGCTATCGGTGCAATTGATCCGAATTCGGATTTCCCGACGTATGAAGCGATCGTCAATCAATTGATCCGTGTATTCAGTCAGTCTCCGGAGATTCAGCAACTGCAAAAAACTTACGAAGCACAGAAAGCACAAATTGCTGCAAACGACATTCTTGCTCCGGGCAAATATGCTCCGGATTTCGAAGAAGAAAAGCCGGACGGCAGTACCATGAAACTTTCCGATCTCAAAGGTCAGGTGGTGCTTCTTGACTTCTGGGCTTCCTGGTGCGGACCATGCCGACGTGAAAACCCGAATGTGGTAGCGCTTTATGAGAAATACAAGGACAAGGGCTTTACGGTTATGAGTGTTTCTCTGGACAAAGACCGTACACGTTGGCTTGAAGCGATTGAGAAAGACCATCTTTCCTGGCCGAATCACGTGAGTGACCTGAAATACTGGTCAAGTAAAGCTGCTAAATTGTACGGTGTATCCGGTATTCCGTTTACCGTTCTTATTGACCAAGAGGGCAAAATCATCGGCACCAAACTGAGAGGAGCAGAACTCGCCGAAGAGCTGGCAAGGATTCTTGGTTCCTGATTCATGGAAACCACTGAGAAGAACATCTATTTCGCATCGGATTTTCACCTTGGTGCGCCTGATTACGAGTCCAGTCTGGTTCGGGAAAAGAAAATCGTCGCCTGGCTTGAGCACATTGAAGACAAGGCATCCGAGATCTTCCTGGTAGGTGACATCTTCGACTTCTGGTTTGAATACAAGCGTGCCGTTCCACGTGGCTATGTTCGCTTATTGGGGAAAATTGCCGAGCTGACGGACAAGGGAATTCCGGTATATGTCTTTACCGGCAACCACGACATGTGGATCTTCGATTATCTTCCACGCGAAACAGGTGTTCAATTGTACCGTGAACCGATCGAACGTACCTTCTTTGGAAAAAAGTTTGTCATCGGACACGGTGACGGACTCGGACCAGGAGACAAGGGATACAAGTTTCTCAAAAAAGTATTCGCCAATCGCTTCTGTCAATGGTGTTTTGCACGTTTGCATCCCAACTTCGGAATTTGGCTCGCAGACCTGTCTTCCCGTACCAGCAGGGCGAAATCAAAAGGAGAAGACGAAGTATTTCTGGGAGAAGACCGCGAATGGTTGATCCAGTATTGCCGGGATGAGCTCAAAAAACAGCACACGGACTATTTTGTGTTCGGACATCGACATCTTCCTATTGAATTCGACCTTTCCGAAAACTCGAAGTATTACAATCTCGGTGAATGGATCAATTACTGCACCTATCTTGAAGTGCGACCTGATGCGGTGGAATTAAAAGAATGGAAGTAAACTTGGAGTGATTTTCTTTCTTCAAATCGCGCATCAATCATTATCTTGGTGGACAAAACAACGCTTTAATCCGATTGCTATGAGCGAAATTAGCACTGACTGGTCACGAGAAGAATTCAAAGCTTATCTGTTGCTGTATGCGGCACGATCCAATTATTTCGAGTCGGAGGAAGAAAAAGAAATCATTCTTGGTGTCGTTTCTCCGGAAAGCTACAAACACATTCACCGGGAGATCGAACACGATAACGACTACCAGAGTATTGAAAAGATCCTCTACAACATCAGGAAATTCAATTATTCAAAAGAGGAAATTCACCGCCTGGTAGAAGATGTACAGCGCTTGTTTCTTGCCAACGGAGAGGTTGATCTGCTTGAATCCAACTTCATACACGCCCTTCGCAGGCTACTCGAATAATCAGATTTACATTCCAGGACCGCCCATCCCTTTGAACTGCTGCATCATCTGACGCATGTTCTTCGGGTTACTCATGAGCTTCATCATCTTCTTGGTGTCGTTGAATTGCTTCATTAACTTATTCACATCCTGAATACTGGTACCGCTTCCCTTCGCAATACGCGTACGTCGTGCCCCGTTGATCAAATCCGGATTTTCGCGTTCTTTCGGGGTCATTGAATAAATGATAGCCTCGATGTGCTTG
>JBNKYR010000022.1:0-26510 GCA_050300995.1 Crocinitomicaceae bacterium
TTCCGGTTTGGGGTGCGCGCCGAAAAAATTATTCGCGAAACCGGTGTGAAGGTGAACGGAAAGCTCGTCACCAAAACCGGAAAGCGCTTTCCGGTTGATTGCGAGATCGAAATGTTGACAGAAGAGTTGCCATGGGTATCGCGCGGTGCCGTGAAACTCCTCGAAGCCATCAATCACTGGAATCCGAAGATTGAGGACGGCGTTTTTCTGGATATTGGTGCTTCCACAGGGGGATTCACGGAGGTTTTATTGAAGAACGGTGCTGCGAAAGTGTATTGTGTGGATGTCGGACGCGATCAGTTACATCCTTCGATCAAAGAAGATTCCCGGGTGGTCAACCTGGAAAGGACGCACGTTCGTGAACTGACCCCACAACTGATTCCTGAACAGGCGGATGGATGCGTTATCGATGTTTCATTCATCTCACTGACGTCCGTGTTGCCTTTCATCCACGCTTTTATCCGCGAGGGAGGATTCGTCATCGCTCTTGTTAAACCGCAATTTGAGGTAGGGAAAAAAAATATCGGGAAGGGAGGCATCGTGCGCGACAAGAAACTTTACCCTGAAGTTCTCGAAAAGATTCGTGAAACTGCACTTCTCAACCGACTGGAAACCATCGAATCAATCTCTTCACCAATCCTCGGCGGAGACGGGAACCAGGAATTCCTCATGTTGATGCGCAAAAAATGAAAAGTGACACCCTTCGAAAATTAATTGTTTAGAATTAATCAAAATAAGGGGTTTTCGTATCTTTGTATCCTAGATGAGGCAGGAAACAACCATCGGATTGGATATTGAACATATCAGATCTCAATTCCCGGCGCTTTCGCAGGAGGTATACGGAAAACCGCTAATTTATCTCGACAACGGCGCGACGGCTCAAAAACCCCAACAGGTAATTGACGTAATCCGGCATTATTACGAAAAGGAAAATGCCAACATTCACCGCGGAGTACACTACCTGAGTCAACTGGCCACGGGCAAATACGAAGACGCGCGCACTATAATTCAGGAATACATCAATGCTCCGCTGAGTGAAGAGGTACTCTTCACCACGGGTACTACCGGAAGTATCAACCTGGTGGCTTTTTCCTATGGAGAGTTGATGAACGCAGGCGATGAGATCATTGTTTCTGCAATGGAACACCATTCCAACATCGTTCCCTGGCAATTACTCTGCGAACGACGCGGCTGTTTGTTGAAAGTGATCCCAATGAATGAAGCAGGTGAACTGGACATGGATGCGTATACAGCTTTGCTGAATGAAAAAACGCGAATGGTCGCCGTTACGCACATTTCCAACACACTTGGCACCATTAACCCGGTAAAGGAAATGATCCGCATGGCGCATGAGGCAGGTGCCGTTGTTCTCATCGACGGAGCACAAAGCATCCAGCACATGCCGGTGGATATGCAGGATCTGGACTGCGATTTCTATGCGTTTTCCGGACACAAGGTTTTCGGGCCAACGGGCGTAGGAATTCTCTACGGAAAAAAAGCACTGCTGGATCAGATGCCCCCATACCAGGGTGGTGGTGACATGATCGAAAAAGTCACCTTTGAAAAAACGACATACAATGAGCTGCCCCATAAATTTGAGGCAGGCACACCAAATATTGCTGGCGGAATCGGTTTGGCGGAAGCCTTCCGTTACCTGCAATCCCTCGATATGGAAGCCATTCAGCAACATGAAGCTGAACTGGCGAGGTATGCCGAGGAACAGTTGACCCAATTCCCCGGCCTTCGGATTATTGGCACTGCGGCACAGAAGACAAGTGTAGTATCATTTGTCGTGGACGGGCTGCACCCTTTTGATATTGGCACCCTGTTGGATAAAATGGGAGTTGCTGTTCGAACCGGACATCATTGTACGCAACCTGTAATGGACTTCTACGGAATCCCGGGAACAGTGAGAGCATCTTTCGCATTTTACAATACCAGGGAGGAGGTGGATGTTCTGGTAGCTGCAGTGAAAAGAAGTATAGAAATGTTGAAGTGAAATTGAGAATATCAACCCTCTGCATCTTCCCTCAAGGGGAGAAATAAGTTGGGTGACGAATGGAATAACATTGTTAAATGACACTGGAAGAGAAACAACAAAGCATTATTGATGAGTTTGCCGTCTTCGATGACTGGATGGACAAATACGAATACATCATTGAATTGGGAAAAGATCTTCCACTCATCGATGAAAGCAAAAAAACGGACGATCGTCTGATTGAAGGATGCCAGTCGCGTGTTTGGCTGGATATGGAGATCAGGGACAACAAACTGCACTTCACTGCCGATTCCGATGCCATCATTACCAAAGGCATCATCGGTCTGCTGATCCGTGTGCTGGACAACGAGGCTCCGGCAACGATAGCAACAGCTGACCTGCATTTCATCCGCGACATCGGGCTTCAGGAACACCTTTCTCCTACCCGGGCCAACGGATTGGCGAGTATGGTCAAAAAAATGAAGTTAAGTGCGTTAAAAGCAGTTAGCGAATAGATATGAACGAACTGGAAAATAAAGTAGTGGAGGTCCTCAAGACCATTTATGACCCCGAAATCCCGGTGGACATTTACGAATTGGGACTGATCTACGAGGTGAAGATCGACAAGGAACAAAATGTAGCGATCGAAATGACCCTCACCTCACCGAATTGCCCGGTAGCCGAATCGCTTCCGAAAGAAGTGGAAGACAAAATTGCCGGTATTCCCGAGGTAAGCAGTGCGCAGGTCAATATTGTTTTTGATCCGCCCTGGGATAAAGATATGATGAGCGAAGAAGCTCAATTGGAACTCGGTTTTCTCTGAGACTCCTTCAAACAAACCAAAGAACAGTTATGCGAAGAGTTGTTATTACCGGAATGGGAGCGCTGACTCCTATCGGCAATACTATTGAAGAATTCTGGTCAGGAATCAAGGCCGGACGTAGCGGAGCGGCGCCAATCACACATTTTGATTCTGAAAAATTCAAAGTGCATTTTGCCTGCGAAGTCAAAAACTTCGATCCGACAGACTATTTTGATGTCAAGGAAATGCGCAAGTACGACCCGTTTTCCCTCTACGCCCTCTATGCGGTGGATCAGGCAGTGAAACACGCGAATATTGATTTCGAAACACTGGACAAAAACCGGATCGGTGTGATCTGGGGTTCAGGAAACGGAGGAATCCAGACTTTCCAGAACCAGATGACCGAGTTCAATCATGGTGACGGAACCCCTCGCTTCACACCATTTTTCATCCCGAGAATCCTGGTGGACATTGCCGCTGGAATCATTTCGATCAAATACGGTCTGCGTGGCGTGAATTTCTGTCCGGTATCGGCTTGTGCCACTTCAAACACCGCCATTATCGAGGCTTTCAACCACATTCGTTGGGGGAAAGCGGAAATGATCATCACAGGTGGTTCCGAAGCAGCGATCAACGAGGCGGCCATGGGTGGTTTTGCTTCGGCAAAGGCGCTTTCTACCCGCAACGATTCTCCTGAAACAGCTTCTCGTCCGTTCGATGTTACCCGCGACGGATTTGTCATGGGTGAAGGTGCCGGAGCACTGATTCTGGAAGAATACGAACATGCCGTGAAGCGTGGTGCTACGATCTATGGTGAAGTAGTTGGGGGCGGACAAGCTGCCGATGCCTATCACCTAACCGGAACACACCCGGAAGGAGAAGGTGCCGTACTTGGTATGCGCGAAGCCATGCGGGAAGCGGGCATCGAACCCGGAGATATTGATTACGTGAACATGCACGCCACATCGACCTCTCAGGGAGATACCAGCGAATTGATTGCCATAGAACGTGTTTTCGGAGAGCAAAAATCACTGTCGATCTCGGCCACCAAATCCATGACCGGACATTTGCTGGGCGCTGCAGGTGCCGTAGAAGGAATTGCGTGTGTTCTTGCCTTACATGAGGGTATAGTTCCACCAACGATCAATACGACTGAGATCGAAGGAGATTATAGCAGCAAATACGATTTTCCGCTGGGAACTGCTCAACCGAAATCAATGCGCTACGCGATGAGCAATACCTTCGGATTCGGAGGACATATTGCCAGCGTCGTATTCAAGCGCTTCGAATAAGGGTCAGTAGACTACCACACGTCGTGTCCGGACGGATTGATCATCCAGACGCACAAGAACGATGTACGTACCGGCTCCGGCGTCAATCCTCGTCTGCACGAAAAAGCCGTTGACCTCTTCGTGCAGGATCTGCCTTCCGTTCAGATCGATCACCTCGACATTCGTGACAGGAACGCTGCCTGTGGCTTCTATAGATAACATCCCTGAAGTTGGATTCGGATAAATCAGGAGTCCGCTACCATCCAGTTCGGACAGGCCCGTGTCGTCAAGATGATAACAGGCCGAGGTATCAGTGCAACTGTACATCGTTGTAACCAAGGCATAGTTTCCCGGAACAGTGGCCGTAAAAGTTTGATTCGTCTCCCCCGGGATCGCTGCGTAGTTATTGTCGCAATCCAACCATTGATACGTTGCTGCACTTGGTGCATTCGCCTGCAAGGTCATTCCTCCCGGCATAACGATCGTGGTGTCTCCGCATTGCACCAGTTTGCACAGAAAAGCATCGGACGGTCCTACTGCATAAAATTCAGCAACCCCGCTGTTAAAATCAAAATCGACTGTGTCATCAAAACTTCCTGTGAAGTAAACATCACCGTTTCCACCTGCAGCGACCCAGGCACTGCTTTCCACGCCATCTCCGCCAATGGAACGCACCCATTGAAATTCGCCGTCCTGCGTCATTTTCAGCAAGTAGTTGGTAGCAACCGTATCCGTAATAAAAATGACATCCTCACCTCCCGGATCAAAAATAACGGCCCCGGAATATTCGCCGGTAAGGTAAACGTATCCATCCGAATCCGTGGCAATTGATCTTCCCCTTTCGTAATAAGGGCCTCCGTATCCGGTCGACCAGACATAACTACCGTCTCCCTGATACTTTGCCAGGAACAGATCCACACCCCCGAAATAGGTTCGATATGCCGTTCCGGGACCGGGGTCAAAATCAACCGTCCCGGAGAAAACGCCGGAAATGTAAATATCGTCGTTGTCGTCTACCGCAATAGCGCGGATCACCTGACCAAGCGAATCACCTATCACATTGTTCCAGATCACAGCTCCGGAAGAATCCAGTTTCTGAAAAAAGAAATCATCGGCGCCGGCGGAAACGAAAGATAACGTCCCTGCTCCCGGGTCCAGATCAGCCGTCCCCTCAAAATAACCACCGATCAGGCAATTGTTCTGGCTGTCGTTGGTAACCGTCTGCATCTCATCCCTTCCGGCTCCGCCATAGGTATTCACCCAGTCAAAATCACCGTTTGTTTTAAACTTGACCACAAAACCGTCGTAGTCTCCGGCAGAAGTCCGGTTGGCAACACCCGGCCCGGGATCAAAATCGACAGTGGAACTAAAATAGCCGATCACATATACATCTCCGTAATTGTCCGTTGAAAGGGAAAAGCTGCGTTCGTAACCAGCCCCACCAATCAATCGCGCCCATTGATAATTTCCCGCACTGTCCAGCTTTACCACAAAGGCATCTGTTTGTCCCTGGGTAGATAGAATGTCCGTTCCGGGACCCGGATCAAAATCGATCGTCCCTTTGCAATGACCCGTATAATAAATATTTCCGGCCGTATCCGTATCCACGGCACGAACCACTTCCGCAAAATTGCCTCCGAAGGTTCGCGACCAGATCGTATTTCCGTAACTGTCTGTCTTCAGAATATATGTGTCCTGATAACTGGACGCAACAATGGGTGTACTGCTCCCGGCGAAGAAAAAGGTATCCGTGAAAGTACCGACAGAGATCACATCTCCGAAAGGATCGACCACAACCGAAGCGCCGACATGTGTTCCATTGCCTGTATGCTGAAGATTCCAGTCCAGAGCAACCTGAGTAAATGAAACAAGAGGATATACCGCTAACGCGGAAAGTAGTAGTAGTTTTTTCATGGCCAGAATGTGTTAGTTCCGTTGTGCTTGTCGACAGAATTTACGGAATACCGGGCAAACTTTCAAATTATGCACGCATAATTTTTAAACAACGGGGGCTAATTCACTTTAATTCAGCCTCCAGGTAGAAGGCCGTATGCGACTTCTTTTTTGCCTTTTTCACCAAATCCTCAGGCGTTCCTTCGGCCACGATCATTCCTCCTCCCTTTCCTCCTTCGGGACCAATATCGATCACGTGATCCGCCACCTTGACAATATCCAGGTTGTGCTCAATTACCAATACGGTATTGCCCTCTTCAACAAGACGCTGTAACACGGAAAGCAACATTTTGATGTCCTCGAAATGTAAACCGGTAGATGGCTCATCCAGGATGTAAAGGGTGTTCCCGGTACTTCGTTTCGACAACTCTGTGGACAACTTAATACGCTGCGCCTCTCCTCCGGAAAGCGTGGTGGAAGATTGCCCGAGCGTTACATAGCCGAGCCCCACCGATTCGAGTGTGGAAAGAATACGATGGATTTTCGGAATACCCGAGAAAAATTCCGCCGCCTTCTCAATGGTCATTTCCAGTACATCGCTGATGGATTTTCCACGGTACCGCACTTCAAGCGTTTCACGGTTGTAGCGACGTCCGTTACAGGTTTCGCATTCCACAAGCACATCCGGCAGAAAGTTCATTTCCACCACTTTCATTCCTCCCCCCTTACAGGTCTCACAACGACCGCCGGCCACATTGAAGGAAAAACGTCCGGCCTTATACCCACGAATCTGAGCTTCCGGCAAACTGGCAAACAGACTCCGGATCTCATCGAATAGCTTTGTGTAAGTTGCAGGATTGCTTCGCGGTGTACGTCCGATAGGTGCCTGGTCGATCTCAATGACTTTGTCGAGATGTTCGATTCCCGAGATCGACTTATAGGGCAGTGGATTCCTGACTCCATTGTAAATTTCCTTCAACAGGATTGGGTACAGGGTCTGATTGATCAGACTGGATTTCCCGCTACCGGATACTCCGGTAACACAGGTGAAGGTTCCCAATGGAATCGTCAGATTCACATTATGAAGATTTCGACCGGTGGCTCCCTTCAGCTGCAATTTCTTTCCGTTTCCTTTTCGACGCTTCGAAGGAATTTCAATGCTCCGTGTTCCGGTCAGGTACTGATTGGTGAGTGAATCCGTATTGGTCAACTGATCCAACGGACCGGCGTTTACAATGGTTCCACCATGAATTCCGGCGCCCGGACCAATATCTACCACAAAATCCGCCGCCTCGATCATTTCCTTGTCGTGCTCTACCACAATTACCGAGTTCCCTGTATCACGCAGACGCTCCAGGGATCGTATCAGTCGTTGGTTATCTCGCTGGTGCAAACCGATTGACGGCTCGTCGAGAATGTACAGCACATTCATCAGCTCGCTACCGATCTGTGTGGCAAGACGAATACGCTGCGCCTCTCCCCCGGACAGGGTTTTTGCCGAACGATGAAGCGTCAGATATGTCAATCCTACCTCTACAATAAAACCAAGACGGGCATTGATCTCTTTCAGAATTTCTGTTCCGATCCGAAGCTGCGTTTCTGACAAATGCTCCTCGATAGATGCAAACCACTCGGCCAAATCGGATATATCCATTTGCGCCAGCTCACCGATGTGCTTACCACCGATCCGGAAATAATGCGCCTCTTTTCGGATACGGGTTCCGCCGCAATCTTCACAAACCTTGCGATTGGTGAATCCTTGTGCCCAACGTTGAATGGCGGCTGATTTGTCATCCGTATAACGCGAAATAAAATTGATCACTCCTTCAAAACTCACGGAAGTATCCTTCCGCGAACGTTCGATCCCCTCATTTCCGTAAAGAATGATGTTGAGCACCTCATCACTGATCTCTTCAATCGGTGTTGTTAATTTATAACCTTCCTGCTCAAGGTAAGAATCAATGCGTTCAAACACCCAGGTACGCTTGTAAGGCCCCAAAGGTGCCAATCCTCCGCTTTTGATCGATTTCTTCGGATCCGGGATGATCTTATCCACATCCACTTCCGTAACTTCTCCCAAACCGCTACATGTACGGCAGGCTCCATACGGCGAGTTAAACGAAAAGAGATTCGGTTCGGGCTCAGGATAACTGATCCCTGTTGTCGGACACATAAGCAGACGACTAAAATGCCGTACTTCCTCTGTTTCGTAGTCCATGATCATCAGGGATTTGTTTCCATGGCGCATGGCTGTGACCACATCGTCATAGATGCGCTGACGGTCTTTGGCATTCACCTGTAAACGGTCAATTACCATGTCGATATCGTGGATTTTGTATCGGTCCAAACGCATTCCCCGTTCAATCTCACGCAATTCACCATCCACCCGAACTTTGGTATACCCCATTTTCAGGATCTGTTCGAACAATTCGCGATAATGCCCCTTTCGGCCCTTGATGCGCGGTGCCAGGATCATGACCTTTCGGCCCTCAAATTTTTCCAGGATAAGATCAACGATCTGGTCATCGGAATACTTGACCATCGGCTCGTCTGTATTGTAGGAATAAGCCGTACTTACGCGCGCAAAAAGCAAGCGCATAAAATCGTAGATCTCCGTAATCGTACCAACCGTTGATCGGGGAGAACGCGAAACCGTTTTCTGCTCAATGGAGATCACAGGACTCAATCCTTCGATCTTATCCACATCCGGTCGTTCCAGTCCACCAAGGAACTGACGTGCATACGCTGAAAATGTTTCGATGTATCGGCGCTGACCTTCCGCAAAAATCGTATCAAATGCCAGTGAGGATTTCCCACTACCGCTCAACCCCGTAAACACGACCAGTTCATTCCGTGGAATGCGCAGATCAACATTTTTCAGGTTGTGCTCCCTGGCACCGTATACTTCGATATATTCTTTCTCTTCCAATTACTTCGGCAATTCAATGGTGAGCGACTCCCCCTTTTTTACGGTAAGCTTATCGCCTTTGATCCACGGGTTCAGCAATTTCAACTTTCGATAAGTTGTCCCCTGCTTCCTGGCCCAGGACATAAGATTCTCCACCGTTTCTCCAAGCTCCACATGGCGCGTTTCGATCGGATCATAGAGCTCCAATTCCTCCTGATTGAATCCGTACGCCTGCTGATTTTCAAAAATGAGTTTCATCGCAAGGATTCGAAATACATATCGACTCGTTTCATTGTTCAGGTAGAGATCAAAATACGAATCCACCTCCTGCTCCTTCAACGCCTTTTCTACCCCACCGATTCCCATGTTGTAGGAAGCAGCCACCAGCGTCCAGTCTCCAAGTCTATTATAAGCCTGTCTGAGATATGCGCAGGCAGCCTGTGTACTTTTCACAATGTGCAGACGTTCGTCCACCTCCCGATCTACCCGCAGGTTGAACTCTTTCGCGGTCTCCGGCATAAACTGCCAGAACCCCTTTGCACCGGATGGACTCGTTACCTGAGCGAAATTGCTCTCTACCATGCAAAGGTATTTGAAGTCCTCCGGAATTCCGGCAGCTTTCAATTCCTTCTCCAGTACAGCAAAATACCGGTTGGCACGCTTTAGTGACTGAATGGTAGAACTGTGATAATACGTATTGACGATCAACTCTTTGTCCAGACGCTCCTGCATATCAAAATCATTGATCGGTACCGAAACGCTGCAAAAAGAAACGGCTTCGGGAAGCGGTGGAAGCACAAAGCGCTCCGTACAAATCACGGGCTCCTTTTCTACCTCAGCAGGTGGCATTTTCTCTGTACAGGAGAACAGAAACAGCAGGCTCCCAGCCAGGATCAACACACTTCGTACACCCTTCATTTGCATCCTGCAAAAGTACGAAAAAGCAATGATCATTTTTTGTGTGAGGCCGGATACTTAAGGGTATTTCTGTAGAGCAGAACGAAGACGAAGATGGTGTACACGATGAAGACAGAAGCGAGCACATAAGCGCGCAGCGAGATCAGGTGAACCATACTGATCGCAAACAAAGTAGAAAGTGCCCCGATCAGCACAAAGACAAGCCATACCTTACGATCAGACAAACCCGCGTAAACGAGGTGGTGTGTCGTGTGATCTTTTCCCCCGACCATCGGCGACTGCCCACGTCGTAAACGATTGATCACCACAGTAAGTGTATCGACTGCAGTAGGTGTAAAAGCAACAGCTGTCACGAGTAATCCCAGCCAGGAAGGATGTGGATCGTTTGGGATCGCAGACCCGATATTCCAAAGAAATTCAATACCGAAAAATGCAACAAACAGACCAATGAACTGAGAGCCGGCATCCCCCATGAAAAGTTTGGACGGATGCACATTCATCGTCAGGAATCCGATAACAGATCCCAGAACCGCAACCATCATCAGAATCCAGATATTGAGGTTGAAAGGAAAAACGATCCAACTGGACAATATACAAGACAACAGGATAAAAAAGACCGTTGTCCCGGTAATCCCGTCCATATTGTCAAGCATGTTAAGAGAATTCATCACAACGACAACCCAGATCACCGTCAGCGCGGCATCAATGGGAAAGGAATGAAACAGATCGATGGTGGTATCCGTGACAACGAACAACACACCACAAAGGATCTGCACAAACAGTTTCATCATGGGACGGGTATTGTAGGCGTCATCCGCCAGGCCCATCAGGAAAGCCAGAGAACCGGCTGTAAACAATCCGACATACTGCTTATTACGAAAGATATTCGGAGCTTCATTGAAAACAATACTATAGGCAATCGCAGCAAAGACAAAGACCACGAAGAAGCTTACCCCACCCAGTGATGGCTTGGATTCATTGCTCCAACGGATCACCACATCATTCTTATTTCGGATGCCCAGCGACTTCGAAAAGCGCAGAAGAAGGGTGTTACATATCAGTGAGACCAATACCCCTCCAGCAGTAAAACCGAGTAGTTGTAGAATCTTAATTAGCACTATCAATCAAATCGCGACACAAATTTACGGAATTCCGTCCCCTTTTCATCCTTTTCCGAAACCAAAGAAGGCCGGATTTTCCAGTCGATATTCAAGTCAGGATCATTCCACATAATCGTTTCTTCACATTCAGGCGCGTAGTAGTCCGTACACTTGTAAGCAAAAATGGTATCGTCTTCAAGGACCGCAAAGCCATGCGCAAAACCGGGCGGGATCCACAATTGCTTATTGTTTTCCTCACTCAGTTCCACCGCAACGTACTGCCCATAGGTTGGCGAGCTCTTGCGAATATCAACCGCCACATCAATGACAGCGCCGCGTGCCACGCGCACCAATTTTCCCTGAGCATGTGGCGGATGTTGGAGGTGGAGTCCACGAAGCACTCCTTTCATCGATACGGATTGATTGTCCTGAACAAAACGAAAATCCTGACCTGTAGCCTCCGTGAAGAGTCGCTCGTTAAAACTCTCTTGAAAAGAACCACGGTTATCCGTAAAGATCCTTGGTTGAAAAATCAGTAATCCTTCAATAGGGGTCTTACTTATCTCCATTCCTTCTGAATATTTTTCTGTACCATTTACCGCGTCTTGCAGCTTCCTTGAACTTACTGGTATCATCATCCATATATCCGTTTCCATAGCCGTAGCCATAACCGTAGCCATAACCGTAGCCGTAAACAGAACCTTTATTGGATCGGACACCGTTGAGAATCACGTTGAGATTCTTCAGTTGCTGCATCTCAAACAATTCCTTCACACGATCGGCAAAGTTTCGCTTCGAATAATGTGATTTGAAGACGTAGATCGGAATATCCGCTTCCGTTAAATTACGCACTCCATCCGACACCAATCCGACCGGTGGATTATCGATGATTACCACATCGTACTTTGTTTTGAGTTCCTCCACAATTTCCTTAAAACGATCACTCAAAAGCAATTCGGAAGGGTTCGGAGGTATCGGTCCCGCAGTAATAAAATCAAAGCCCGGAAGACTCGAATGCTGAATGCATTCTTCCATCTCACACTGACCTACGATCAACGAACTCATTCCAAGTGTATTTTCTACTTCGAAACCGAGGTGGATCTTTGGCTTTCGCAAATCGAGATCAAGCAGGATCGTGCGTTTACCGGTCATGGCAATGATCCCACCGAGATTCAATGCCACAAAGGTCTTCCCTTCCCCTGAGATCGAAGACGAGATTGCAATGGTTTGGTAATTCGGATGGATGTAACTCAGATTCGTCCGGATCTTTCGCATCGCTTCAGCCATCATTGATTTCGGCGCTTCAGCCACGATCAGCTGCGAATATTCCATGTTGTACTTAAACAACGGCACCCCTCCGAGAATGGACGCTTTCGATGGCAGAATACTCTCCAGATCTTCAATGAGATTAATTTCATTAAACATCAGGTAGCGCATGAACATGACCCCCAATCCCAGAATGACACCGAACATGATAAATGTACTGTAGACAAATTTCTTGTTGGGTGCCACAGGAATCTGAGAAACCTTCGGCTCGCTCAGAACGCGGTTCGATGACTCATACCCTGCATTAGAGATTTCATAAAGCACTTTCTTTTCCGTGAGGAGGGTAAAGTACTTTTCATTCAGTTCCTGGATATTCTTGAGGCGTCCATACTCCATCCGCTTCTCCGGAAGATTGTACATTTCACTCTCCCTCGCCCCGATCTTCGCACGAATGATCGCAATATTCGTCTCCAAACGATTGCGGATAGTTGACACGCTTCGCTGAATGAGCAACACCTTCGCCCTGATCTTCTTGGTCAGAGCTTTGATCTCCTCACTGTCTTCCGTCATATCGTACAGCAAATCCTCCTTCTTTTCCAGTAAGGCATGCAATGATTCTATATGCCCAACCAAAGCCTGCTCATAACTTTTACCCAGCATTTCCGGCAACATCCGATACACCTCCAATCGACTCAGGTCATTATCAAGTCTGCGATCCAATTGACTCAGAGAACTCTGTTCCTCTTCAAGAATATTGAGTTCATCGTTCAACTTCGTAATATTTTCGATAATTGTCGTACTTACTGACTCAGGGTCCGGAAGATTTGCGTTCCGCTGAAACAACATCAGACTGTCCTTGGACGATTTCAATTCCGCACGCAGCGAGTCCAGCTGGTTGTCGATGAAGTGGATGATGTTCTCTGCACCCTGTCGCTTGCTTTCTTCATCAAACTCGATGAAGGCCTTCGATACGGCCAACGTAACATCGTGACACAATTGTGCATTATGTCCCTGAAAAGCAATGGAAATGGTCTTCGCACTGACATCCACCGGAGCAATTGTCAGACCGGGTCGGAGACGCTCAGCCACGGTCTCAACACTATTGAAAATGAAGTAGAGATCATCATTTTGAGAGGACGCGATAAAGGCCTCCTTGTTCGAAGACTTGATGACCACATCCATATCCTCATTCACAAAATGTTCATTCAACTTTCCTTTGATGGTACGCTTCTTACCATTCTTCAGATAAGAAAGCACAATTTTTCCATCCATGTAATCCACAGCAATCTCAGTACCGTTGGCAATCATACTGGAATCTTTCAAGGCGTAAGGCTGCACATGAAAGCTGCTGGAAAGGTATTTCTCCTCTGTAAGAATTTTTCCTCGGGAATAAAGACTCACATTTAGTTTCAGACGGTCAACTGCCCGTTCGAAAAGCAATTCGGAACGCAATAGTTCCACTACACTGGAAATCTGATCGCCGCGGGCATTAAGATTTTCAATATCAAGTACCCGCTTGGCCTCATCCCTATCGGACAACTGAATGATCATCGATGATTCATAGACCGGTTTGGTGTACCGCAGGTATGAAAAAGCGAGTAGCCCAAAGACGAAAACAAAGGTAAGTGGCCACCACCAGTACCTTCGCAAAATCGTCCTCAGGATCAGAGGATCGTACGATTTGTTGATTATGAGGCTCTTCTTTGTACTCACCTATTTCAAAAGATTTATAGCTGAAACAATAAATATCGCACTCGAAAGAAGCGAAATCACCGGTACCACATTGGCCGAAATCTCTTTGGCCAGCTGAGGGGTTGGTTCCACATAAATGTAATCGTTCGCCTGAACAATCATATCCACCTGCCTGAGCCCCTTCATTGTGGAAAGGTCAATACCGTAAACCACGCGCTGACCATTCACACGACGCATAAGCTTGATACGGCTTGCACGCCCACGATCCGTAATCCCGCCAGCCTTCGCCAGTGCCTCCATCAAGGTTGTATTGGCATTCTGAAGCGGAACAACCTGCGCGTCAGATCCGTTTCCGGGAAATACAATAACGCGCTGATTGGTCACCCTTACCTGCACAAAAGGACGTTTGTATTCTTTGGCAAAATACATTTGAAGGGTATCCTCCAATTGCTCGATTGTCAACCCTGCAGCCATCACCTTTCCAACCACAGGAAGTTCCACCTTACCGTCACGACGAACCGTATACTCCAGTCCATTGGCGTTGGTTACTGTATTCCGTTGCTCGGAAAGACCGCTCATTTTCTCCACAATCTCTGTCCCGTCATTGGTCCCCATTGTAAAAGAAATTCTGTCATCAGGCGAAATACGATAATCTTCCACCGGGGTCATCGGAATGGAATCAGTAATGTAAATGACCTGGGAATCATCTCCCTTTACCTCCTTGAACATCAGATTACTGTTCACCCCGCAACTCTGCAACATGAGCACAGCAATCAAAAGTCCTGTCAATATGTATTTGGCTCTTAGCCTCATGCGTTCTTTTTTTCTAGCAAACTACGGTACAGCTCGTCAACATTACGCACCAACGTACGGTAGTGGAATTTTTCTTTTACGAAGTTCCATCCATTTTGTGACATTTCTTCCCGTTTTTTTTCATTTTCCACCAGATCAAGGACCTTTTCGGCAAAGGAATTGACATCTCCGGAATCAACAATGTAACCGGTTTCTCCTTCGATCACCACATCACGTACACCACCAACATCAGTCGTCACAACGGGAAGCCCTCCGGCCTGCGCCTCGATGAGACTCACCGGAGTTCCTTCATTCTTCGAAGTCAGGCAAATAATATCCATTCCGGCGTTAAACGTGCCGATGTCCGTGATCCATGAAGTGAGGCGGATCACATCACCAAAACGCTCATTGATCTGACCGGCTCTTTCTTCCACATGCTCCCGCTCCGAACCATCTCCCACCACAAAAACACGGACTGATTGACTGGTCTTTTCAAGCACCTGGGCAATCGCATCAAAGAACAGATCGTGGTTCTTGATCGGTGCCAAACGGCCCACAATGGCAATGGCTACATCATCAGCCTGCAAACCATATTTTTCCCTGGTTGCTTCACGTTCAGAAGTGCGCTTTTCGTGAAACTGCCCCAGATCGAATCCCAAAGGAATAACATGGATCTTGTTCGGGGAACAGATCTTGTGCTCACCGGACAATTCGTTTTTCTGAATATCCGAAATCGCAATGATCGCATCCGTTTTACGGGCCAGACGACGCTCAATGGTTTTGTAAATCGTGGTTTTGAATTTACCGAAATAGGAATGAAACACATGTCCGTGAAAGGTATGGACAATCACCGGCACCTTACACGCAATGGCCGCTCTCCGACCCAACGCCCCGGCCTTCGATGCGTGAGTATGCACAATATCCGGCTGATATTCGCGAATGATCTCTTTCAAACGTGCATACGCCTCACGATCGTTCTTCAGGTTCGGCAGGCGCACCATTTCTTCGATGAGATCCGGCTCTACACCGTACTGTCTTGGAATGTAAAGGGAATCGGATTCACCGACGTCCGGCAATCCCCCAACCAGCTTCGTTTCGTAAGCATCACCTAGAAATGCAGTAAGAAATGTAGCATTATAGGTCGGGCCGCCGATGTTGAACCGGTTAATGATTCGCAGCACCTTGATCTTTCTTTTCACCCTACAATATGACCGAATACGTTCGGAATCGTTGCCAGAATCCCAATCGGGTTGTGCAAAAGTATTTTGCGCACTGGCACATTCATTGGTGTTTCTTCGGAAATTTATTCCCAAAAAACGCGATGAAGATACTAAGTCTCTTCCTATTTCCGGTGATGCTTTTCACGAATTCGGTCCTCGCCCAAAATAAAATTCAGGCAAGTATCGATCGTTTCGCCGCCGATCCTACAATGCAACACGCTTCAATCACCTTCAAAGTCGTCGACCTGCAAACCGGAACCACTGTAGCAGAGTACAATCCTCACCTTACCATGCCCACGGCTTCAACAGCCAAGCTTTTCTCCACAGCCACCGCACTTGACATTCTCGGTCCAGAATACCGCCACCTTACACGCATCTATTACAACGGTACCATTGACACGAATGGTGTACTTCACGGCGATCTGTGGATTCGTGGTGGCGGCGACCCCTCACTGGGAAGCAAATACTTCAACGCAGAGGATAAACAACTCGACTTCATGAACGAATGGGTAAAAGCCGTGCGTGAAGCCGGAATCAAAGAAGTTCGCGGATCTGTATTCGGAGACGCTTCGGAATTCAGTTACCACGGAGCACCCGACGGATGGACATGGTCCGATCTTGGCAATTACTACGGTGCCGGACCTTCAGGATTGACCATTTACGACAACCTGCTGGAGTATCGCTTCAACGTTCCCTCAACGCCTGGACAGCTCACAAAACTTAAATCCATTTCGCCGGAAGTTCCTGGCCTGAACTATCACAATTATGTGCTCTCTTCCTCCAAAAGTGGTGACAATGCCTACCTCTACGGCGCCCCGTATTCACTGGATCGTTTCGGAAGCGGAACATTGCCCGCAGGGAGCAGCAATTTTCTGGTAAAGGGCAGCTTACCTGATCCCGAATGGCAATGTGCTTACGAATTTGACAAAGCGCTGAAAGCTGCGGGGATCAAGGTGCATGAGAGCATCTTCACCGTTCGCCAAAGCAACCAGCCGGAAGGAGGTGAACGCTACGCCAAAATGCAACTCATTCACACCCATAAAGGCGAAAAGTTGCTGGACATCATTTATCACACAAACATGCGAAGCATTAACCTCTTCGCAGAACACATGCTGACAACAGTTGGTTACACGGAAACAGGTTTCGGCAGCACTTATTCAGGCATTGAAGTACTCGAAAAGCACTGGAAAGCAAAGTTCGACATCGAGGGCATGGAAGTTACTGACGGAAGCGGCCTTTCACGCAGTATGGCCCTTTCCGCCGACCATTTTACCAACTTGCTTCGGTACATGTATACCTCTACCAACTCCGAGGAGTTCAAGTACTCGCTACCGGTAGCAGGAAAATCGGGGACGCTTCGTTCCGTTTGTGCCGGGCAGGCTGCACAAGATCGGATGCTGGCCAAAAGTGGTTCCATCAACAGAGTACGAAGCTATGCAGGCTACATCTTCAGCAGCAGCGGAAAACACTATTGCTTTGCGCTGATCGTGAATAACTTTACCTGCTCCTCTTCGGCGGCAAAGACGAAAATGGAATCGGTGTTCAATGCGATGGCGGTCAACTAAGCTCGGTCGCAAGAATCTCTGTCCAAAATTCTTTTACAGTCTTTCCGGCGGCACCGATCATTTTGGGAACGATACTTTCATTGGAAAATCCCGGTGTGGTATTCACTTCGATCAGATAAGGCTCATCACCGACAAGCATAAAATCGATCCTGGCAATGGAACGGAGTTGCAATATTGTATAGATCTTTCGCGCAATCTCCTGTACCTTACGGGTATTCTCGTCGCTGATACGCGCAGGGGTAATCTCATCTGAAAGTCCCTGGTATTTCGCCGCATAATCAAAGAAGGCATTTTTAGACACAATTTCCGTCAGCGGCAGTGCCGTTACGCCCTGCTTGTTTCGGTAAACACCGCAGGTAACTTCCGTACCATCCAGAAAACGTTCGATCACCACAGTACGACCTTCTTCAAATGCCGTCCGAATCGCTGGCAGGAGCTCTTCCTTTGTTTCTACACGTGCAATACCATAACTGGAACCCGAATCACATGGCTTCACAAATACAGGAAGTCCGAGCTGCGCTACAATGGCATCCGCATCCGCAATTTCCTTCGGATTGGTCAGGTATACAGAATCGGCCACACGAATTCCGAAGCCTTTGAGAAACTGGTTGCAAAACCATTTGTCAAACGACAACTCCGAAGCTAAAGGCCCCGAATTGACATAGGGAAGGCCAATCATTTCCAGATAAGCCTGCACTTTTCCATTCTCTCCGGGATCACCATGAATGTAAACAACCGCCAGGTCAAAATGCTGAAGTGCTCCGTCCTCCTCAAACGTAAAATCAACCGGATTCATTGGGGTTTCTCTGCCGTCCATTCCGACAAACCAACCTTCCTTGCGAAGGAACACCAGCCGGGCATCATATCCATCCGGAAAATTACGTTGAATGTTTCCGCCACTCAATACCGAGATTTCGTATTCCGAAGAAAAACCACCACAGATGATCGCTACCTTTTTCATACCCATTCTTTTAACGAATTAAAAGTACAGAAGTATCTTCCGATCCCTTCCGGCCCTTTCAAAAGTTATCAGCATTCCTGTTGTTAACACCGAGAGAACTCTCGCAACCAGGTTTTTATTGCCGATTGTTTACCTTATATTTGCACCCTTATTTTTAATCTGTTTATTCACGAATAAAGACAATATGCTGAGACATCTTTCTCTCCTTGTTTATTCAGCAATCGCCTTTTCCGGCTTTTCACAGGCTACCCTTTTTTCAGATGACTTTGAAAGCGGCAGTGCCGCCTGGACTGCTACGGATGATTTGCTTCCCAATTTCTGGGTAGTGGATGCCTGTGCAGGCAATGGAACGTCTGCTCCGGGAACGTCTTCCGCCTACGTCTCAAATGGAACATCCTTCGGAGGTTGTACACCGGGACTAACCTACTCAAACGCGGGAAGCGGAACTCTGATGGCGACCTATTACACCACCGTTGATGGCACCTGTGCTACCAACCTTCAGTTGAACTTCGATTACCTCATCGATGGAGTGGTTTCGGAAGACATTGGACAGGTTGTTTATTCTACAGACGGCGGATCATCCTGGATTCAGGTGGGAAGTGATCTCACCTCCTCGGCAACATGGACCACAAGTTCTCTTTCGTTGCCAGCCTCCCTGGACGGCACCAGCTTTTTACTTGGATTTCGCTTTGTATACAACAATGCTACGATCAATGGAAGTCCATTGGCTATTGACAACGTGGTCGTCACAGGTACGGATACTGTCAATCCGGCAATGGTTTGCCTCTCCAGCGTGGATGTGAGCGTCAACAGTAGCTGTCAGGGAATCGCCGGTGACTACACCAAAGACCTTGTTACCCTGTCCGACAACTGCACGGACTCCGCCTTGATCACTGTCACGCAGGACATCCCCGAGTTTTCCGTATTTGCATCTGGACCTGGAGGAACGGAAACCGTAACACTTACGGCCACGGATGAAGCGGGTAATTCCACGCAGTGCGCGATCACCATCAACATTATTGACGATACGCCACCATCACTGACCTGTCCTCCCGACACAAACATTTATGTGGATGCCAACTGCGATGGTCTTGTAGGAAATTACCTGGGAGATGCGACCGTTTCAGACAACTGTACTTCCTTCGGAAACATTATCTTATCGCAAAAC
Organism: Crocinitomicaceae bacterium; assembly: GCA_050300995.1. Taxonomy (GTDB): domain Bacteria; phylum Bacteroidota; class Bacteroidia; order Flavobacteriales_D; family Crocinitomicaceae; genus UBA4466. The sequence continues at coordinate 19,535 of JBNKYR010000022.1, forward strand.
CCGCCAATGGGCACCATCATCAACGGTGCTACGGTCGACTCACTCATTACCATCACCGCTACCGATGAGTCCGGAAATGTGGCAACCTGTCAGTTCCTGGCCCGTACGATCGACACATTAGTAGCTACAATTGTATGTCCGGCAGACACCAACCTTTATGCAAACGGTAGCTGTCAGTACACGCTGCCTGATTTTACGGGAGATGCTATTGCAGCAGATAACTGCGTCCCTTCAGCTGCACTGACGGTGTCTCAAAGTCCGGCTCCAGGAACCACAATGAGCAGTGATCTTGTCATTACGCTCACGGTGAGTGGTGGACAACCGAACGTGGATCAGTCGTGTAACTTCAACGCATTACTCGTCGATACGATCTCCCCTTCAATTGTCTGCCCGGTAGCCGCCACCGAATACGTCGATGCCTCCTGCAATCTGTCGCTGCCGGATTATACATCGGTTGTGGTGGTTAACGACAACTGCGGTGGATCACTCAGCATTGCACAATCACCGGCTCCGGGAAGCCTGCAGTCCGGCACAGGCAATGTTCCGGTAACCATGACCGTAACCGACGCTTCGGGCAATACGAAAAGTTGTGTATTCAACCTTCCGGTGGTCGACACGATCTCGCCAACAGTTACCTGCCCGGGAGCTCAGATGGAACCAGGCGACGCCAACTGCTTTGCCACGCTCGGCAACTATGTTACACTTGCCTCGGCATCCGACAATTGTTCTGCAGTGTTCACCTACGGACAATCACCTGCGCCGGGAACGATTTTCTCAGGAACAACGACCGTAACAATTACTGCAACGGACGAAGCAGGAAACTCCGGCTCCTGCACATTCGACGTTAGTGTACAGGACGTCATCAACCCAACAATTACCTGTCCTTCCAATACAACCTTGCCAGCCAGTGCTACTTGCTCCGCCGTATTGCCGGATTACAGTGGATCCGCTGTTGTCAACGATAATTGCACCGCATCGGGCAATCTTGTTTTTACACAGGTTCCGGCCGTTTCAAGTACAATCAGCGGAACACAAACCGTATCATTAACAGTCACCGATCAGGCGGGCAACATGGCTTCCTGTAATTTTGACGTAACTGTGATCGACCAAACCGGACCTGCTGTTAACTGTCCCTCAAACCAGACTATCATTGCTGATGCTTCCTGCTCCGGGACGCTGGCAGATTATACGGGAATGATCACCACAAGCGATAACTGCTCGGCACTGGCTAATCTTACCGTGCAACAGAGCCCTGCTTCGGGAACGGTGATCAACAGCAACACAGCGATCACCATTACCGTGACAGATGAAGCCTCCAACAGCAACTCCTGCGTGTTCAACGTGCTGCTTCAGGATACAATCTCACCACTCGTTACCTGTCCTGGCGATCAAACAGTTTCAATCATCAGTGGCTGTCAGTACCTCGTACCGGACTTAAGTTCACAAGTCGGTGGTTCTGATAACTGCTCGTCTTTGGGGAATATGATCATCTCACAGAACCCGGCAGTCGGTTCCATGCAGAATGGCATTACTGCCGTTATCGTTACCCTGACAGATGAACAGGGCAATTCAGCAACCTGCATCACGAATCTGCTACCGGATGATGTATCCGCACCAGGCATTACCTGTCCGAATCCGGCACCGGTCAATAACGGTGTTTCTTGCGACTTCACACTTCCATTCTACGGATCGATGGCCAGTGTCCTGGACAACTGCTCGAACTATACCATTGACCAGACTCCGGTTCAAGGCACCATCGTCAATCCGGGAATCACGTCGATCACGCTGGTGGTTACGGATGCCGGCGGAAACACAGATCAGTGCACCTTTGACCTCACTGTACTGGAAACAGAAGCTCCGGTGATTACCTGCCCGTCCGATATTTCCACTTGTGACCCGTTCATTACCTATCTGGATCCGGTTTACAGCGACAACTGCGGAGCTTCCCTTGCACAAACCGATGGAACCGGATTGACTTCGGGCATGAACTTCCCGGTCGGAGTCACGATGCTCGAATACACCGCCGTGGATTCTTCCGGCAATATGCAAACCTGTACCTTCAACGTGGAGGTTCTCGATTTTCCATCATCGGCGAACATCGTGGACGATACCGTATGGCTGTGCGATCAATCAAGTACGGTCATTACAGCAGATCCGATCACCAGTGGCTCGGGTCTCTGGACGCTTGAATCCGGACAGGGAACGTTCAACAACCAGTTCGCCAACCAAACCGGCGTGAACAACCTCGGCAATGGCGTGAATGTTTTTGCCTGGACGGTCAGCTCTGCTTCCTGTGGAACCTTGTCCGACACCCTCGTGATTGTCAATTCCGAAATGGACCTGCAGGCGAGCACACAGGATACGATCATTACCTGCGCCCAGACTGGAATTCTACTGGAAGCCAACACGCCATTGTACGGCATTGGAACATGGACCACGGATGGAGCCGCAACGATTGCCGACATCCATTCCTCCAATACCACAGCCTCCCTGGCAAGTTCCGGATGGCAGTACTTTGTCTGGACCATTACCAACGGAAGCTGCCCGGCAACAACCGATACACTTCTGGTACTTGGAAACCTTCCTCCGGATATCCTGACACCGGACACAACCGTCTGCCTCGGAGAAGAGGGATACCCAATTATCGGTGCACCTGCTGCCAACGGCACAACAACCTCCTGGAGTGTCATTGCCGGTGGCGGAGAGATCGAAGATATTTCAGCTCCATCAACAATGATCTACAACCTCGATTACGGTTTGAACATGATCGTTTATTCTTCAGCGTATCCCGGATGTCCGACAGTAGGCGATACCCTTTCACTCGTTGGAAATCTTTGTGAAGGACTGGATCCGGTATTCCCAACGATGATCACACCAAACTTCGACGGAAAGAACGATCTCTTCGTGATCAACTTCCTCGAAAAGCTCTATCCGGAATGCCATGTAGTGATCTTCAACCGCTGGGGATCGGTAGTCTTTGAATCTATTGGTTACGAAGAACCATGGGACGGAACCTACAAAGGAGAGCCGTTGCCAATGGGAACCTATTACTACTCGATCGAATTGAATGATGACGAAGGCACGGTTTACCGTGGCGATATCAGTATAATCCATTAATGCAAATGATCATGAGAACACGTATAATTTGCAGTACATTCCTCCTGTTCGCAGCTTTCTCCATGGCACAGCAGGAATCACAGTTCGCGAACCACGCGTACAACCCTTACATCCTCAATCCGGCCGCCGGAGGTCTGACAGGTGTAATGCATTTCGAACTCACTTCACGTACCCAGTGGATGGGATACAATGGGCCGCAAACCTTCATGCTGACAGGGAACAGCCAGATCAGGATCGGAAAATCCGAAGATAGAGTGATCGCGGAATACAACACAGACGACAAAGCCTTCTTTTCGGCTCCTCAGGTCACTACCGGACGCCTGAAGCACGTCGTGGGCGGACGCGTGATGAACGATGCTATCGGTCCTTTTGGCAAGACTTCGGTGTTCGGAAGCTACGCGATCCACCTGCCGCTTTTCAAAAAGGTGAACTTTGGTGCCGGGATCGGTGCAGGCTGGAGTAATTTCCGGATCAATCAGGACCGTGTAGTGCTTTACCAGGAAGATGATGCATCGTACTCGCAATTCCTTGGGAACAGCACAGGACAAAACATTTTGGATGCAAATGCCGGACTGGTATTCTACAATCCGAACTTCTTCATTGGTCTGTCCATGACTCAGGCATTCAAGAACAAAGCGCAGTTCAACAGCATCGCCACGGAGAGTTATTACAACCGTCACTACTTCATCGTGGCAAAATACCGTTTTGATTTCGACAACAAACTGAGCATTGAACCATCGGTGGTGACCAAACTGGCCGAAAAAAGCCCTGCTTCTCTGGATGCCGGACTGCGCTTCTATTACAACCACAGCGCTTGGTTCGGCGGACAATACCGCACAAGTAATGCGGTTGTGCTACAGCTTGGGGCGAACATCATCAAGAACCTGTACTTGTCGTATGGTTATGAGATCTCCACCGGTAAGATCCGGACAGCCGGCAATGGCTCGCATGAGATCCAATTGGGTTATTACCTGGGCAACAACCGCAAGATGGACAAGGAGATCAAAGAGAGCAAAAAGGCAAAACATCCCGGACACTAAAGCACTTTAGTCCCCAATAATCTTTGTAAATTTGCGGGTCCAATGATTAGTATGCGTTATCTCTATCTGACGTTGAAGATCACCCTTCAATACTCGCTGCGGATTTTCTATCCGCGCCAGAAGGCTATAAACTCTCCAAAGCATTTACTGGGTCGCACCATCTATGTGAGCAACCATGCCAACTCATTTATGGACCCTCTTGTAGTGGCGGGACTTCGCATGCCGATCGTCTTTTTCATGACCCGTTCGGATGTCTTCACCCCGGCAATGCGGCCAATCACCTGGGGCTGTCAGATGCTACCGATCTATCGCGAGCATGACGGTGAGGACACCAAAGGAAAGAACGAAGAAGTCTTTAAACAATGTGCACGAATCCTGTCGCAAGGACGGAATCTGTTGGTTTTTGGGGAAGGCTTTACAGATGATACCTTTATCCGTCGACTAAAGCCCGTGAAGAAAGGAGCTGTGAAGATCGGTTTCCAGACCCTGGAGGAATTGCAATGGAAGAAGAAGATCTACATCGCAGCTGTCGGATGCAATTACTCTTTGCCACACGAAATGCGTTCAGATCTGCTCATTTCTACTTCCGAGCGCATTTGCCTGAACGATTTCAGGGAAGAATTTGAGGAAAACCCGAACAAAGTGATCACTACTCTGACGCGTCGCATTGAAAAGATGATGCAGGAGCAGATCACCCACGTGGCGGATAAAAACATGGCTCCTTTCCATGAGCACATCATGATGATCACCCGGAAAGGAATGAACCTTGAGAATTTCGATCGATCGATCCCGCTGGAGAAACGCTGGCGTTACAGTCAGAAACTTGCCAACTGGCTGAACGAACAGGATGTGGAGAACGATGAACAACTGAAGGCACTGAAAGACGAGTCAGCGGCTTACTTCACATTGCTAAAGCGCTTCCGTATCAACGAGAAGTATCTTTACTGGAAGCATTTCGAAGGAAGCCGTACGAAGGAAATCCTGATGATGATCTTCCTTTTTCCCTTTGCAATTATCGGAGCATTTCATGCTGCCATTCCTTACATCATCACCAAGCGTTTCGTAGAAAAATCCTTTCGGAGAAAAGTATTCTGGGCATCAGCCAAACTATCCATGGGAAAGATTCTGATGGGTCTGGTCAACATCCCCTTCATTTTCGTATTCTATTACTACATCTTCCCGAGTTGGTGGCTGGCAATCGCCTATTACTTCTCCATCGGACTAACCGGACTGGCCGCCTACATGTGGTTCCGCTACCTGCGTGATTTCCGCATCAAGGGCATCCTGATGAAAACAGACACCAGCAAATTATTCGCGAAGCGGGAGAAACTCGAGAAGCTGCTAAAGGATGTGATCCCGGTGGAGTTTCACTAAACCCTCGAACGGATCAAAAAGATCAGTCCGATTCCGAAGATTACCGAGATCAGCACATTCAACACTGCCATAAAATGATGGCCTTCATTGAACAGTAAATAGGTATCGTTCCCAAACGTACTGAAGGTACTGTAGCCCCCACAAAAACCAATCACCAGCATCGGCTGAACCCACGGAAACTGATCGTGTTTATTCGTGAAGAGAACAACCAATACGGCCAATGCTGTGCAGGCCACCAGGTTACTGATCAGCGTACCGATCGGAAAATCACCGGGCACCAGCTTGTGGGCTGCCTTCGAGGTAAGGAAACGTGCAAGGCTCCCCAATCCTCCTCCGATGAAAACATACAGGTACGTCATGGTTTTTCTTTCTCAAGTATACGCATAAACCCAAAGCGATACAAAGGCCAGGTGATCAGCGCTCCGAGCAAACCGCCCACGAGAACATCTGAGAGGTAGTGCACACCGAGATAGATCCGGCTGAAACAAACCAGCAACCAGGCAAAGATCAGCGTCACGGTAATCCAGCGATAATGGGTGCGCAGTGCCAGGATCCCGCTCAGACAAACCACCATGAAATTAGCAGCATGCGAGGACACAAACCCATACATTCCTCCCTTGTACGGATTTCCGTCACCGAGATCATAAAAATGCAATTCATCGGTCAGCGCACTGTGATGCGAAGGCCGGTAGCGCATGAACATGTCCTTGAACAAATGCACGGAAACCTGGTCGGAAATGGTCACGGCCACCACCACAAACAAGAGAAAAAAAGTCGCTTTTCCCCATCCGTGAACCCGGGCAAAAAGAAACAACAACAAAGCGTAGAGAGGAATCCAGGTAAGCTTACCGGAAACAATCCACATGATCTCATCCAGGAAAGGCGAATGCAGGCCGTTTACCCACAAAACAATCGAACGATCTATGGCTTCAAGCGTCTCCATCGTTGAGCGTTTTCCAGATCAGATCACTCAATTCCGTAAGTCCCTGATGTGCTACCGAAGAAATGAACAGCGTCGGAATACCTTTCGGCAATGTCTTCCGGATTTCCTCCTTCAGTTCCTCATCCAGCATGTCCGACTTGGAAATTGCCAGAATCCGGTCCTTGTGCAACAACTCGGGATTATACAGTTTTAATTCGTTCAATAAGATCTCGTACTCCTTTGCAATGTCGTCGCTGTCCGCCGGGACAAGGAACAACAACAGGGAGTTTCGCTCAATATGTCGCAGAAAACGCAGCCCCAGTCCTTTTCCGGTATGCGCCCCTTCAATAATTCCGGGAATATCGGCCATCACATACGAGCGATGATCACGGTACTTTACCATCCCGAGATTCGGGCGCAAGGTGGTAAACGGATAATCAGCGATCTCAGGCTTCGCAGCCGACATCACGGATAACAAGGTACTTTTTCCGGCGTTCGGAAAACCGACCAGCCCGACATCCGC
>JBNKYR010000023.1:0-26401 GCA_050300995.1 Crocinitomicaceae bacterium
TTTCCATTGTTTAACGATTGTGGTTTCCTACTCTATCATCAATGGCTTTTCGGGTTCCGCCATTCCCGTCCGATAAATGAACAATTTGGACGGGAACATCAAATGTACCTCACAACATATTGATTGTCAACACGCATAATTACCCTATTTTCATTCCTGTCTTGCATGAAATACCCATCTCACCACAAAAAATCTCAACAAAAACATTATGCAGGCACAAGCTTTTTCCGGCTTTGACAACACAATCTTTAGATCGCAAAATTCTACCGTCATGAAAAAGCCGCTGTTATCCTCTCTCCTTATTGGCCTCGTTGCCACCGCCTGCAACGCACAACCTCCCACACGCAAAGTCGAAACTGCTCCGAATACTGAAAGCTACACCGCAAGTGTCGGAAAGTATCCTATTGTCGATACAGGACAGGACGAATTCTTCAACGATACCAGGTCCATCTCTGCTCCTGACCCGGGTGAAGCCTTTTACGGACAGGATGCACAGTTCAACAGTCATCAGCCTTCCTACAGCAAAGCAGAAGAAGGCATAGTGCTCGACAACACTACTTCGTTGATGTGGCAGAAAGAGTATCGTGTTATGACCTACCGGGAAGCCCTCGAAGCACTGAACGATTTTTCATTGGGTGGCTATTCTGACTGGCGACTCCCAACGATCAAAGAAGCCTATTCCCTGATTCTGTTCAGCGGTGTCGACCCGAGCGGTGCTCCTCCCGGAAAATCCGGAATGGGAACGCCATTCATTGATACCCGCTTTTTTGATTTTGCCTACAGTGCCAATGGCCCGCGGGAAATAGACGCACAAATGCTCAGCTCCACTGTGTACCTCGGAACAACCATGGGAGGCAATCAAACGGTATTCGGAGTCAATCTCGCTGACGGGCGCATCAAAGGCTATCCGATCGCCAGTCCGAGGGAAGAAAAGAAGTTCATGGTGCGCTTTGTTCGCGGAAATTCGGATTACGGCAAAAACAACTTTCAGGACAATGCTGACGGAACCATCAGCGACCTTGCCACCGGGCTCATGTGGAGCAAAGACGATAGCCAGACCGGAATGAACTGGAAAGAGGCACTTGCCTGGGTGGAAAAAATGAACAAAGACAACCACCTGGGCCATTCAGACTGGCGCCTGCCGAACGCAAAGGAACTCCAGAGCATAGTGGATTACAACAGTTGCCCGCAAGCGAATGACAAACCTGCTATCAGCGAATTGTTCAATACTTCATCCATCCAAACGGAAGCACACAGCGACAATTATCCTTTTTACTGGACATCTACCACACATAAAAACCTGCGCGGCGGCGGATCGGCAGCCTATGTCTGCTTCGGTGATGCCCTCGGCTTTTTTGCACCTCCCGGTTCACGTCAAAAGAAACAACTCATGGATGTGCACGGGGCCGGAGCGCAACGCAGCGACCCCAAAACCGGGAATGCGGCAAGCTATCCTGAAGGTCATGGCCCACAAGGCGATGTGATCCGGATCAATAATTATGTACGACTGGTGAGAGATATCTGATCGAAATCACGGGAGGCCGACAGTATGTCAATGTTTTAGCACAACTTTTGTACATTGGCGGACAAACCAATCTTATGCTCCGACGTACCCTGCTTCCATTGATCCTTTTCATGGCAACATTTCAACTGCACGCCCAGGAGGGTGCCGTGGTGACCAAATATTTCCTGATCCTTGCTTCAACTACCGATTACGAGGAAGCACTGGCTGTGGCAAAAGAAGCTGCCCCAAAGCTGAACCTGAAAATAGATTTGAAGGGCTACTATCCTTCGGAAGAGGAAGGACTCACAACAGATGAAACTTGTGGCTGCGGACTGAACCATGGCTATATCCCGCGTGGACGATCAGATGACGGGGATTACATCAGCATTGAATATTCAGGTTCCTTTGAAAACTTTGCTGACGGCTACTATATCGTTGTTGCTTCCAGTGGTGAACGTAAGGAAGTATTAAAAACACGGGATCAGGCGAAAGAATTTTATCCGCAGGCCTATGCCAAAAGCAGCAAGGTCTACGTAGGATGCATGCACTAGGAATCAAATTGAAAGACTCACCTAATGCAAATTCACCGAAAGACCAATCTGCAGCAAAAAGTTGTTCGTTCGTGAGCGTCGCGGCTCTGCACTGTCGGAAACCTGGATATCATGCGGGTCGATATTGTTCGGATCATAATTGCTTCCCGTAAAGTTCACATCCCACTCCTGGATCTGGGATTTGTCAAAATACTGCGATTCTCCCCCGAAATTATAGGCGCAACTGGTTTTGATCGCCAGGCCATCATTTACCGGAATGATCGCTCCGATCTCACAGCCATAGGAAAACACGACCGAACCGGAAACTTTGGTACTTGAAATGAGATCGTCATCGTTATCCGTCAGCCAACCATACTGCGTACGATCATAGATATCACTGTGTGTGGCCAGCGACTGAAACCCTATTTTGGGTTCAATGTATGGCTTCACGTAGCGAACCGGAGCAATGTAACGTACGCTCAGATGCATGTAAGCCATCGTGTTCCGGGTTTTCACTTCCATATCTACCGGGATCACATCAATCACCGTATTACCCGCAGTAATGACCACGTCCTGATGAATGTCCTCCGAATGACTACCCAGTCCGGTGTATCCACCACTCAGACCTGCGTAGATCGGAACCCGTTTTGACAATGGATAATAGAACCCGAGGTTAAACCCAAAGCCAAACTTCGGTGCATATTGTGCAAACTCACCATGCGGCAATGTACCAGTGAGTGTAAGGTCAAGTAAGGGATTACTTTCTACTCCGTTCCAGCCTCCCGGTTCGGACTGCGCTGTAAGCGTTGAAGAAAGTGCACAACAAATAAGTGTATAGAATATCTTTTTCATCATCAGGCGGTTATAATCTTCAATATATAAAAATGTACCTGTTCAGCATGATTCAAAGGCAGGTAGTTTCTCGGCTAATTACAAAAAATGTTCCGTTCTGTCAGGAAAGCTTTACATTTAAAATATGAACGAACTTGAAACCTGCATACGCACCTATTTCGATACGCCAGTTGAGATCACCGCGCGTATAGCAACGTTGTTCAAAGAGGAAAATCTGCCACGCAACGAATTTCATACGCAAGTCGGCCAGCGGCATGGCGCTCTAAGTTTCGTCCGTGAAGGTCATCTTCGTATTTATGCCCCTTCCGATAACCGGGAAGTCACCCAATGGATCTCTTCTCCCGGCGAGTTCGCTACTGATCTTTCCACACTGGTTTTTCAACAACCGGCACGCTGGAACATCCAGGCCCTTACCGATTGCTCATTGTTCAGCATTTCACAGACCGATTACCTGCGTATTCCCGAACTCGTTCCCGAATGGGTTTCCCTCGAACGCCTGTTCCTCGCAAAGTGCTTCCTCACTATGGAGCAGCGGATTTTCGATTTTATATCGCTGAGTGCAGAAGAACGCTACCGTGTATTGTTCGAAGAAAAAAGGGAGTTGTTTCAACAGGTTCCGCTCCAACACCTGGCCTCCATGCTCGGCATGACCCCGGAAACATTCAGCCGGGTTCGCAAAAAGATGCTTTCTTGATAAATGTCAAGAGAGATTCGGGCAATCCGATCGAATTTTGTGTCTCAAACCCATTAAACAAAAAACTATGTTTGAGATTCAAGCAGCGATCAAAATCAAAGCAAGCAAGGAAACGATCTGGAGAATTTTCACTGCCTTCGAGCAATACCCGGAATGGAATCCATTTATCCGGGAACTTTCCGGAGTTGAAAAACCAGGCAGCAAATTCTTCGTCGAATTGGGAGGCATGAAATTCCGACCGCAATTGCTGGAATTTCGTTCCAATGAAAAAATGAGTTGGATCGGGCACCTTCTTTTTCCGGGAATATTTGACGGGCAGCATTCCTTCGAACTTCAGGAACAAGCAGATGGAAGCACATTATTTGTACAACGCGAGCGCTTCAAAGGTATACTCGTTCCTCTGCTCAAACGAAAACTGAACAACGATATCAAAAAAGAATTTGAAGCAATGAACGAAGCCTTGCGCAAGCGTGCAGAAGAACTCAACTCACCAGAGTCAGATCTGTAAGGATATAAGTATCGGCTTTTGCTGTACTCTGAATGAAATAGCGCGCGTTGAATTGCTTGTTCACGTTTTCCTTATCGCGGAGCTTGAATTCCCTGATCAGGTCTACCCGGGAGTGCTTGAAAACAAAATCCTTTTCGGACGCGTCTCTGAAGCAAAAGCATCCGTTGCGAAAACCGAGATATGTCAATAATTGTTCTTTCATGTCTGTCCGTTTCAGTGATTAAAGTTCTTCTATCCGAAATAGTATTTATAGAGGTACAACAGAACTCCCAGTCCTGTGAGTACCAGAATTATTTTCAATCGTATGATCATGCGTCGTCGACTATTGTTGTTGGCCATTTTTCACGGAAATTTCTCCGGGATCGTAATAGCACGCCAGGATCGAGTCCATTTTTTCACCCTTGTTGAGTACGGCATTCAACTTGTCCACAACTTCTTCCGGAAGGAGATGGAAAAGCGGCTGCGGAACAGTTTTCAGGAATCGGATCCCATCGTCCAATATGGCATCCCATTCCGGATAGTGCCTCAACAGATCATCCGGATACACAACCGTACGTTCGGAATCCTCTGGCAATGCCTCAAAGGGTGCCTCAATGTTCAGATATCCGTAATCATCGGTCAGTTCTTCACCGGGATGAATATCGCGGATGGCGATCTCAAAATTGTACGGCGTCGTCATGCAATTCGAACGGAAGCTGTGATTCACAAATCGTCCGTAATCCCAGCAGAGAATGTAGTTTCCGACATTGTTCCTGAAGGAATACGTTTCAAAGATCGGTGCATACGCAGCACCAAGTAACAGCATTTCTTCCGGTGTAAATTCCCGGTCAAGCTTATCCTGAACCCAGGTAATTGTTCCCTTTGGAATAAATTCCGTAGCTACTACTCCGAAGCCTTTTTCTTCGGAAATAAATTCCAGTCGTGTTGATGGATGGATCATAATTTTAAGTGTTCTGAAGGGTAATATCCACTATTCGATGTACCGGGATGCTGACATTTTGCCACAGACGGACCATTCCGTTGCTCACTTCGATGACCTCGGCAAGTACACATTTCAAGCCCTCAATGTCCTCGAAATAAATTCCAAGCAATGTGTGTTTTCCAGTCGTGTTCAGCGCTGCCACCTGTTGGCTCCTCATCTCCTTTTCTCCCGGAGTAAGCAATGCGTCCTCCCTTGGAAAATACAGCCGGGAAATTTCTGAAATCTCCACACTGTGTACCTTGTCACGCATCCTGACAGGCTTATTCCTGCACCTTCTTCATCCGGGTGATCCGCTTTACAGTGTACGTCTCATCCATTGGCTCCCCTTCATCGTCGTATTCCTCGTACGTATCCTCTACCCATGTCAGCTGAAGCGGCTTGTTCACGTACGCCTCTTCATCATCGATCAGGGCATCCATTACCTCTACTTCCGCATCTTCGAAAAACTGCTCTGCACCCGACTCGTCAATGAACAGATAACCTTCTTCGGTCATTCCCTTGTACACCAGTTTAGCGTGTTTTTCAGGGCTGGTAGACAACTGTGCATCCGACATGAATGCAGACAAGATAAACACCAGTAATACAGCGATTCTTTTCATACCTTTTTTCGTACGAAAATAGCTGGTAGAATTTGGAGACTTTTGGAATTTATGCGGTCCGTTTAAAACTTTACCGAAAGGGTATGCCGACCGTTTTCCTGGGCATATTTTAATTCATAGCCCAAGGTATTGCAGATCTTCTGCACAATGGACAGTCCAAGTCCGACATTGCCTTCTGAGGAACTTTCCGAGACAAAACGACCCAACAACTGATCCGGACTATGCTCACTTTCTACTCCCGTGTTCACAATCACCAGCCCTTCATTGTCCAGTGTAATTGTGATCTCTCCCCCTTCGATGTTGTGCTGAATCGCGTTCTTCATCAGGTTCGCTACCATGATCTCGAGCAATGTGGGATTCGTCATCAGCGTAATGCCTGGCTGCACCTCCACCCGGATTTTCAATTGCTTTTGCCGGATGGGATCTTCAAATCCTTCAAGCACATCCTGTAATAAGTCCGACAAGAGGATCTCCTCACGATCGACGTAAAGGCCGTTATCCATTTTCGAGAGAAGGATCAACCCCCGGTTCGTCCTTGAAAGCCTGTTGAGTGTAAGCACCATCGCATCCACATGCTGCAATTGATCTTCGGTCAGGTTTGCCGTCTGCAACAGCAGCTCAATCTTCGAATTCAGAATCGCCAATGGCGTCAGGAGCTCATGCGAAAGGTTTTCAGCGTACTGGCGCTGCGCTTCAAAATCGGCTTCCGCCACCGATGAGTTCTGAGTAGGTAAACCGGTGAATTCACGTTTCCGATGTTCCTCCCGAAAAAGTATGAGCAGGATCACAATTCCCAGCACGGTGATAACGACACAAAGAGTTCCGAAATACCACATGGCCCGATTCATCTCCTGAACTCCCTGAACTTTATTGAAGAGGATGTATCCGCAGAGAAACAGCAGAAAACCAGTTATTGCTATGATCCACAGCGCCATCCGCCTTACCGAAGTCATCTTATATACACCGGTTTTCATCCTTTCATCATATATCCGACGCCATAAAGCGAACGAATGTAATCTTCTCCGCCCTTTTCCTTGAGCTTTCGTTTCAGGTTTTTCACATGCGAATAGACCGCATCAAACAAATCCGTTTGATCCATAAAATCACCCCAAAGGTGTTCTGAGATTGACGATTTGGTGACCACCTTATTCTTATTGAAGAAAAAATACAGGAGCAAATCGTACTCTTTTTTGGTCAGGTGAAGCGGTTGTCCGTGCACCCGCACTTCCTTCGCGTCGGTATCAATCGAAATTTCGTTGAACTCGATCAGGTTCTGCCCTTCCTGTTTCCGACGACGAATGATCGATTTTACACGGGCATTTAATTCTGAAAGGTGGAAAGGCTTGGTGAGGTAATCGTCTGCCCCGAGATCGAGACCGTCAATCTTGTAATCGAGGTTCGAACTTGCCGAAAGAATGATCACTCCGACATCCTGACGACGCTGACGCATTTCACGAAGCAATTCCAATCCGCTACCGTCGGGTAAAGTAATATCGAGAATAATACAGTCATAGGTGAACAAACTCAGTTTGCCTGTAGCTTCCTCAACCGTTCGGGCCTTTTCACAGGTATAGCCTAGATCATTGAAGTAAAACAACAGCGACTTCAATAACTCACGATCGTCTTCTACAATGAGAATTTTCATAGTACTTACAATCTACGCTTTACGAATGATATATCCGTGGTCAAAGGTCTTAAATCGGATCGAATATTCATTCGTTTTTTTAGCGAATGTTACTTCGGATGTATATGCGATGAAATCATGAAAGTTGCTATTCGCTATTCCGGTCAGATACATTATTTTTACCTTCAGCAAAAAATTCTAACGTCCTGCCGGAAACAGCGACGGAATTGAGACCATGAGACCCTTCACTTCCCGATTGAACCGTATACTTTTTTTCGCAATTTATGCGGCTACTTTTGGCTTTGCGCTTTTCAAGGCTTTGACACTGCCAATCACGCATGATGAAGTTGCTACCACGGTTTTTTACAGCCATTTCAGCAACTGGGAGATCATGATGTATCCTGATCAATGGCCCAACAACCATATCCTGAATACCTTGCTGGCAAAGGGTTGTATTGGCCTCTTCGGTCCGGAACAATGGGCTGTCCGACTTCCGAACCTCTTGTTTTTCTTTGCATACGCCTTTGGAGTGTATCGGTTGTTGCGTTTCATCCTCACCGAAAACTCCTACTTCTTCATTCCATTTGCCCTCTTGTTCGTAGCCAATCCGTACATGATGGATTTCTTTGCACTTTGTCGTGGTTACGGAATGTCTATCGCATTAAGTACGCTTTCTGCCAGTTACCTGATCACCGGTTTTCACCAACTCAGAACGAAGCACATCTGGCTGGCATTCGGACTGGCAATCCTTGCAAGCTACGCGAATTTTACACTCCTCGTGTTCTGGGGCGCTGTGACACTACTTACCGGTTTTTATTTTATCCTCCGCTACCTCGCTGAGAAAAAAACAGTTTGGATCCCTTACCTCATCATGCTGGTCGTTTGTGCGGGATACCTGGCATTGATCTATGTTCCGATCCAGAAGATGCAGAGCACCAATCAGTTTATTTACTGGACCTCACAAGGCTTCTTTAGCGATACGATCATGCCGCTGATCCATCTTTCTGGGCAGGAATCCGGAATGCTGCGTCCTCTCAAAATCGTAGCGTACAGTGGGCTGGCACTGATTGCGCTCAGTTGGATCTATTCGCTCTATCACTTTTGGAAGAATAAATTCAAGCTCCTTTCGCTCAAAGAACCTTTCGTGATCGGCTCAGTACTGATTCTTTTGACCGCACTGACCAACATTCTGCAGAGCCTGCTTCTCGGAACTCCCAACCTCTTCGGGCGAACGGCACTGTTCTTCTTCCCGCTTTACATGATCGCCCTGCTGTGTACTTATCCCTTTGTAAGATTGGTCATCAAACACAAAGGACTAAAGCTAGCTGCTGCCGTTTTCATGACACTAATTGCCGGTCTGCATGTCATCCGGGCATCCAACACAAAAATCTTCCGCGAATGGTTTTACGACGGTTACACATTTAAAGTCCTTGAGATCATTCAGAAAGAACACCGAAGTGAACCTGTTAGCCTCGAAACCAACTGGCTTTTTAATCCTTCTTTCCAGTTTTACCGGGACACCGAAAAGCTTCCCTGGATTGATCTTCGGCCGTACAACAAGGACATTCGACCGGAAACCGACGCCGAATACTACTATGTGCGACTTGAAGACCTTCCACTTTTGGAAGAAAAATTCGAGGTCGTGGAATCCTGGGATGACAATTACCTGCTACGACGAAAAGCGGAATGAAAGAACTTCTGCACGACATTCGCAACTGTGAGACCTGTTCAGGGGATCTTCCCTGTGGCCCACGGCCGGTATTAACCGCTTCTCCATCCAGCAAAATTGTCGTTATCGGGCAGGCACCAGGAAGAATTGTTCATGGAACCGGCATTCCCTGGGACGACAAGAGCGGCGATAATCTGAGATCATGGATGAATGTGGACAAGTCCCTTTTCTATGATCCGGAAAGGATTGCATTGATCCCAATGGGCTTCTGTTACCCCGGAACCGGAAAATCCGGCGATTTGCCTCCCAGAAAGGAATGCGCTCCTCAATGGCACCCCTCGCTATTCGAAGAAATGAAGGATATTTCACTCATTTTACTCGTCGGAAAATACGCCCAGGACTACTATCTCGGAAAAAAGGCTTACAGTTCATTAACTGAAACCGTCCGGCATTTCGAAGAA
This sequence comes from Crocinitomicaceae bacterium, assembly GCA_050300995.1. Lineage (GTDB taxonomy): Bacteria > Bacteroidota > Bacteroidia > Flavobacteriales_D > Crocinitomicaceae > UBA4466. The sequence continues at coordinate 9,424 of JBNKYR010000023.1, forward strand.
TTTCTGCCCAGGTATTTTCCTCTGCCTCATCCCTCTCCCCGCAACAATATCTGGCAGGCCAAACACCCATGGTTTAAAGAAAACGTATTGCCCGTGCTTCAGAAGAGTGTTGAAAATATCCTATCCGAAACCGGGAGCGGAATGCTAAACGTAGATTAATCCGTATTTTTCGACCGTGAATGATGTGCTGCATAAACTGAGTCGTTCCTGGCCCTTCTGGCTTGGATTGGTCGTAGGCTTTTGCGGAATTTCGTTACAGATCACAGGTTTTGATCTCTCATTTGTTCCTGGCGATTACGGAGACGGACGATTCAATAACTACATTCTTGAACACGGACATCGTTGGATGACCGGTCAGGAGCCTTCTTTCTGGAACGCTCCATTCATGTATCCGGAACCGGATGTCATTACCTACTCCGATAACCTGATTGGGACAATGCCGCTCTATTCGCTGTGGCGCGGATTGGGTTTTGATATGGAAACCGCCTTTCAACTGTGGTACCTTCTCCTGACGGCTCTGAACTACATCGCGTGTTACGCTTTTCTGAAGTGGTTGTTCCGGAACCGCTACGCAGCAGCCACCGGGGCTTTTGTTTTTGCCTTTTCGCTGGCGCTTCAATCACAACTGACCCATGCGCAGACTTATCCTCGCCTTTTCATTCCGCTGGCGATTTGGATGTTGCTCAAATACCGCAAAGAACTTGACCCTCGCTTTCTTTTTGTGGGGTTGCTCTTCCTGGTCGCGCAGTTTTATTCCGGTATTTACCTCGGCTTCATGCTGACCGTTCCTTTCGGATTGTTGTTCCTGATTATTGTGATTTCCCAACGCAAGCTCCTTGCGGAAAAAATTCAACAACTCCGTTGGTGGCTTCTGAGCCTCGCTGCGATCGCTATCAATGCATACCTGCTGCTTGCATTGATGTATCCCTATTACCTTCGCTCGCAGACGGTGGGAGAAAACCCCTTCAGTAACATCCTGGGAACGATTCCGACAGTGCGTTCCTTCTTTTTCAGTCAACCGGGAAGTTTGCTTTGGGATCGGTTTTCTTCAGTAGCCAATGATTACCCGGCGGCCTGGGATCATCAGATCTTTCCTGGAATTCTCAGCCTTCTGTCCATTGGATTTCTCGTATTCGCACTGTTTTTCAGGCGCAGGAAAACAGAACTTTCGGGACACGGCAAATTGGTTTGGTTGCTGGCGATCAGTGGCGTGATCACCTTCATTCTTTTCCTGCGGTACAATGCCTATTCATTATACATTCTGTTATACCATCTGCCGGGATTCAGTTCCATGCGCTCACTCACGCGTATTGTAAATGTTGAACTCATCTTCTTTGCCATTGCCATTGCTTTGGCGGTCTTCCTGATTGTTCGCAAATACCAGCGCTATGGAGCAATTGCGTTTTGTATAATTCTAGGGCTATTACTTGTGGACAACTACACGCACAGTGGCGCTGCCTATACCACCGGAAAAGCTGATCTTCAGCAACGCGTGGATGCATTATCGGAAATGATGAAGGACATTCCAAGAGGAAGTGTCGTCTCTTATGAACCGAATGATAACAGTGTTCCCGCTTTCTTTCATCAATTGGATGCCATGCTTGCCACGCAGCGTTTAGGACTAAAAGCGATCAATGCGTATACCGCTACTTCGCCGGGCAGTTATTCTAATTACTGGTGGAATCTGAATGAGCAAAGTCGCAATGAATGGCTGAATGCTGTCGGAGCAAAACCCGACACCGTATACGTGATCTCAACATCGATCGGAATTACTCCGGTGAACTAGTCCAAACGATCAGTTTTCTGTCGTCAGAGCAGGAAGCAACATGGGTTTCATCAATCTTTGCCAAAGCATTGACCGAATGCCGGTGACCGCCCTCTTTAAAATCGAGTCGTTTGATGAATGTGAGATCAGCGTCCCACACCTTGACATTTTTGTCGCGACTTGCCGTAAGGAAACGATCTCCTTCATTCACCGAAACAATATCATAAATGGCAAAAGTATGCGCAACTACTGTTTTCAGACACGTTTCTTTCTGCCAGTCCCACAGCTTTAGCAGGGCATCCTTTCCACCGGAGATCAGTTGTGCTTCTTCTTTCGGGTGAAATAATACTGATGTGGCTCCATTTTCATGCGCCCGAATCGTATGGATCTCGTTGAAATGTTCCGTATCAAAGATCCGCAGAAAACCATCCTGACAGGCCAACACTATGAAATCTCCCTGAGAGGACACGCTGATTGAACGGATCTTTCCACAGTCCAGCGGGAGATAAACCAGCAATTCAAGGTCGTGGTTCCACACAGACAGATTTCCCGCTGCATCTCCCGCATAAAATTGCTGTTTTTGCGCATTGTCGCGAAGCGAAAAAAGCCCCGTGGTATGTTGCGTAAAATATTTCAGTTCCTGACGTTCATGCACATCAAAAATATGCAACGAACCATCCGCAAGTCCGACGGCCAAACGATTTTCCGGAAGCAATTCGAGGGCGTACACCGACTGTTCAAAGCGAATGGCGAACTTATCCTGAATGCCCTGATCCGGAATCCAGCGCGCAACAAATTTATCTGCACTTCCCGTATACAGGAAGTTCTCATCTGCCACACAACAATAAACCGCTGCTGCATGTCCCGAGATCTCTTTTTGTTTCCGGAACATGTTTATAAGATTAATCTTCCTCCTCTACTTCCTCCGACTCGTCGTTGACTTGCTTGAGGCGTTCCGCGTAGTCCTGCGGAAGGAATTCGAAGAAGGTGTCACCGCGTAAACCAAGGCGCAAACACTCCAAAGGAATCAATTCATTCGGTGCAATGTTCCCGAGATTTACATTGTGACCAAAAAGCTTAATGAACCACACCTGCTGCTGCTTGATCGGTGCCTCCCAAAGAATATCCTCAGGGTTCACTTTAGAAATGATCCGGTTGATCAACAAGGTGTGTGCACTACCATTTGGTCTGAAAATTCCTACTGTTCCGGACTCACGCCCTTCAGCAATTACTTTCCAGGAACCTGCCTCCAATTCGGTAGACATCATCTTGATCCATTTGGCCGGCGAAACAATAATTCCGGAATCTTTGGAACCAACTTCCGAAAGTACGGTGCGTTCCTTCGCGAGCATGGAAATTATTTCACACTTCTCGTCGTGGTTCAACATGATGGATCCATCAGAAACTTCAACCAGATCCAACTTGTATTTATCGAGTACCCGAATGTATTCTTTCACCATTCCACGAGCGTAAAACGCTTCAAACAGCGTTCCCCCGAAATACGGACGAATTCCCGCTTCCTGATAAAGTTGAATCTTTTTATCGAGATTATTGGTCACATACGAAGTACCAAAACCGAATTTGACGAGATCTGTCAGGTGACCGGATGATTCAATGAAGTCTTCTGTTTCCCGGACACTCAGCCCTTTATCCATCATCATTGTTACTCCGTGAGTTCTTGGCTTGGCTGTGCGGTCGGGGATGTACGTTAATTCGAAATTCATTGAATTGTCTAATTATCGCCCAAATGTACTAATTCCGGTTCGTTTTTCAAGTCGGGATAAAAATCAAATAGTTCAAGGGCGGCTTCACGATCCTCTTCGAGACGTTGAGTAAATCGGGCAATGGCCTCTTCTTTTCGTCCCAGTTTCCATAGAAGAAAGATCCGGGCAAGCGGAATGGCTGTATTTCTCTTTTCTGCTTTCGCAAAGATTTCAAGGTATTCCAAGGCGTCCACCAATGAATCTGAGGCCAACAAATGAATATAGTCTACCAGGCATTCTGCATCCATCGGATCAATCGCGAGTGACAATTCATAATTGTTCGCAGCCTCATCATATTCTTCCAGTTTCTCATGGGCACCGGCCAGAACATAGTAGATTCCGGCATTTTCCGGATCAAGTTCCAGGGCTTTCTTAATCAGGGTAATTCCCTCCCGTGTCTTTCCTTCCAGGTCTTCCACGATCCCAAGTCCCAGCCAGGCATCCGGTAACAACGGCGCCAACTCAAGGCTTCGCTCGTAAAAATGCCGTGCCAGATCAAACTGTCGCAATTGTTCATGACACTCACCGATGTAGCACAATGCTACCGGGTCATCTCCATCCAGTTCAATGCAGCGATCAAAACTTTCTATCGCCTTGGTGTATTTATTTACGGACAAGTAAGCATTTCCCAGATTAAAATATACCGGACCAAACTCGTCGTTGATGAGAATACAATAGTCATACGCCCAGATCGCCTTATCGTAATTTTCCAGCTTCAGGTATGCATTTCCGAGGTTGTACCAGGCAGTAAACGAGTAAGGGTTCTCATCAATGAAATTCGAATAGCATTTGATGGACTGCTCATATTCGCCTAACTGATCATAACAAAAAGCAATCTCATAGATCGCCGATTCGTTCTTCGGATTGTACTCAATCGCCTCTTCCAGAACTTTGAGCGCCGCACGAAAATCGCCGATATTCTCATATTCCATGGCAAGGTCAAGGTATACCTCATCCCGATCTTCATTGGTTGAAGCCTCCAGTGCGCTTCTGAAATAACGGATCGCATTCTTCGAATCCTTCAACTGACTGAACACGGAAGCCTTGGTCAGCAACAATTCAAACGATTGGTTACCCGTTCGCTCCAGCTCTGTCAACATGTTAATGGATTCCTTGAGTTTCCCCAGGGCAGAATAGCACTGTGCCTTACGTAAACTGAATAAGGGATTGTAGGAAAACTGGGTAATCGCTTCTTCGGTACAAACCAGCGCGTTGCTGTATTGACCGTTCATCAGAAAGTGGTCGATCAAAATCTCCCACCGGTCACTATCCAGAAACCCCATCGGCTCACCAGTTTCCTGAAAAGCCTCAAATTTTTCGATATCTTCTCTCAGATGATTTTCGAAATCATCTTCTTCCTCGTCATCGAACATAGGCGTTTGTTGCGGTTTCTTAAAGTTACGCAAATTTAGAGCCAATTCCAACGGTAACGAAATTGTTATCCACAGGAAATTAACAGATACCTCCGACAGGTCTGCGGCAACCATCCATTTTTTGATGTGTAGTTAAACTAAACTCATTATGCGATTGAACTGGCAGAACCTCTTTTATTTCGTTCTACTGACCATTTTATTTCTCCTCGTCTTCACCAATATCTTCGATGAAAAGATCTCGTTGCTAGGCGACAACGCGAACTACTACATTCTTGGAAATGCACTTGCAGAGGGAAAGGGATACATCCTCGTAAACTCCCCGGAACTGAAGCCGGCAAACCACTTTCCTCCGGGCTATCCGTTTATTCTAAGTCTGTTCATACGAATCGGTATAAGCAGTATAAGCGCACTCAAAATTGTGAACGGATTTTTTCTGCTCCTGTCCTCTTTCGTTTTCTTCAAGATCATATTGAAACTCACCGCGAATAAAATCCTGTCGTTTGCACTGGCGGCTCTGATCCTGCTGAACGCTCATCTGCTTGAGTATTCGACCATCATAATGTCGGAAATTCCGTATACGCTGATCCTCCTTTGTTCTGTATATCTCTTTTTATTGGTTCACGAAAGGGACTACTCATTTAAATCACCGTATTTCTATTTGCTCATTCTTTCAATCATCGCATTGATCTATGTGCGCTCGATGGGAGTCAGTATTCTCGGTGCCCTTATTCTGTGGATGCTGATCCGTAAGAAATACCTGGAATCAGTCATCATCGCTTCAGTCTGTATTCTTGCCATCCTTCCCTGGCAGATCCGAAGCTCCAATCTGGGAGGAAATTCCTACATGAAACAGGTCATGCGTGTTAATCCGTACGATCCCAAATCCAAACAAATGGAGCTGGGGGATTGGGGTAATCGCGTCAGTAATAACTTCCAGCGATATTTCTACAAAGAATTTTCAAGTGCTCTTTTCCCCGGAATCAAACCAGCCTATACCAGCACGGAGACAAAAGAACCCCACAAAGGAAAGATCAGCTATCTCATTGTCGGAATCGGAATCGTTCTTCTGACCATTCTTGGTATCTGGTCTGTCCAAAAGTTCAGGTGGTTCTTTCTCTTTTTCTTCGGAGCTAATTTTGCCATCCTCATGCTTTGGCCAGAGGTCTGGTTCGGAGTTCGTTTCTTTATGCCGCTGATTCCCCTCACCATGTTCTTTACCGTTCTGGGCATTTACTATATCGTTCGCTTGAGTAGCCGAGGGAAAGTTGTCCTACAGGACAAAAAGTATTTTTCGCTGGCGCTGCTGGTCATTGCCTTCGCTCAGATCGCGCCAATCAAAGAACTACAGACAAAATCAGAGCGACATCATCCAAAAAACTGGGAGAATTACTTAAGAATGAGCGAATGGTGTAGCGAAAATCTGCCGAAGGATGCCGTGATCGGCAACCGAAAGCCTGCACTCTTCTACACGAGATGCCGCCTGAACTCCATCATGTTTCCAACCACTCAAAACCGAAAAGAATTCATTGATCGCATTGAAAAAAGCAAGATCACACACCTGGTGCTTGAACAACTCGGATTCAAACAATCGGGGCTTTATCTGATCCCTGTGGTCAATTCCGAAAAAGACAAATTTGAACTCATTCATCAGATCGGCACCGCTCAAAATGTCAAAAAAGGCCAGAAACCGGTGGACACCAAAGTCGCCGTTTGGTTGTTCAAATACAATCCGGAACTGGGGTATCAGGGAGCATATTCCGAAAAAGGATTGCGCGAGGGAAAGGGCACTTATCTTTTCAAGAACGGTGCTAAGATCGAAGGCACATGGGTCAACGATACACTCAGCGGTCCGGGCATCCTCTACGCGAACAAACTAAAATACACCGGGAGTTGGAGCAACGGCAAGAAAAACGGAACATTCATCATTGAAGACACCCTCCACCAGCGTTTCGAGTCGTTTTGGGTAGACGACGTGCTTCAAGCGGAAGGATGGCGACTTGACGAACAGGGCCAGCGTCTCTCGAAGATCAAAATGCGCTAGATCCCTTTGGAGAAGCTGGACCGTCGGATATTGGAGGTTGGCAATTGGATATCGGATATTGGATGTTGGAATTAGTCGTGGATGACCAACATGGGTTTATCCGCTACCACTGCCAACTCCTTCGTGATGCTCTGATGAAATAATCTGTCCAAAAAGCTTCGGTGACGTTTAACAATCGCAATGAGATCCGTTTCATTCTTCCAGATAAAGTTTCGGATGCCCTCCACTACACTCTCACTCATTTCCGTATGAAAGCTGTGCTCGATACCCTCCATACTGCTGTGCAAACTAAAACCTTCCAATGCATGCTCGTAATCGGTTTGCTCCTTCAACTCCACGTGAACGATCATCAGTTCACCTTTTTGTTCACGCACCAAATCTGTTAACGGACGAAGGTGTCCCATTTCATTCATGTGTTCATAATCGGCTGCCAGAACCACTTGCTTCAACGGCTCAAATTTCTTACCCACCGGCACCACCAGCAACGGCATCTCTACCGATTTCACCGCATTGATCGTGTTGCTTCCCATAAACAGCGTTTCGAGGCGCGACGCTCCACGGGATGCTACCACACCATAATCATACGGTGCCCGCTGATGCAGCATTTTCATCACACTGACCAAATCGCCGTAGTGCGAAAGACTCTCGATATGCAACTTATCACCGTATTTCTCCTGCAACTCTTCCATGTGGCGATCAAGCCCCTTTTGCGATTCCTCACGCATAAAATCGGTCAATGAGGCCACCACGTTGGCGCTTGACGGTTCAAGGTAACAATTCATCAAGGTATAGCTAACGCCTTTCAATCCCCAAAGATCGATCGCATATTGCGCGGCATTCATTGCGTTATCAGAAAAATCAGTTGTTAAGAGAATTCTTTTCATGTGTTTTTGTTTAAGGTCATTTTATAGCTGAAAATTAGTCGCAAGCATCCGCTCAAAATATGAGCAAGATCAACTTTAAATATGAATTAAGCCATTATCACACAGTTACATTATTGCAAAACAAGTTTGCATGTAACACTTTTCCCTCCTGTCAAAATCTTCAAAATATGGAGTCCCTTCTCATAGCGCGGTACTTCATATTCGTTCATTCCGGAATAGATAACGGAAACCCGTCTTCCGGACAAGTCAAATAATTCAACGTTTTCCGGTTCCGCATCACCGGCAATCGTAAACTGACCTTCCGAAAAGGTCGGATACACGCTGACATCAGTAAAATCCACTTCCGTGACTCCCGCAAATTTATTTACCCAGGTGTATTGCGTTAGTGTTGTTTCACGGGCTGAGCAGGAATCTCCCTGAGAAGTAAAGAACAGTGTATCGTTCTGAATCAGGAACGAATAATTCCCTGTGTCTGATACCATACATGGACCTCCGATCAGGTCATAAATCCGGAAATTACTTCCATTTTCTTCATAGAGTGACACGTCAAAATAACTAACGTCGTCCAGGCTGTAGGCAGCCGTATCTACCTTGAAATGAAGGTAGATGTACACATTGTTACTGCCGTCGAAAAGCGTCCATGTGGTATTTGTTAATTGCTGGGCGTCAGACATAAAGCCCAGGAAGAGCATACATACAAACAGAAGTACCTTGTTTTTCATTGCAAGTGAATTCGGGCTCCATCGAAGTTAGGATAAACTGCCCCGAAATCAAAATTTCACTTGATGAATCCTGTTCAGAAATCGGTCACAAGCACTTCAACCCTCCGATTCTTCGCCTGCAGACTTTCCGGAGCGCTCAATGGATATAGCATGAATTGACACTCCAGACCAACCGTTGTCATTCGTTCGGATGCTACTCCCTTATCCATGAGGTATTCTTTTACCACATAGGCCCGATCATCCGAAAGCACCTTGGTTTTTGCATCGCACCCGTTCGTATGTCCTTCGATGTGGATCTTCATGTGGGGATTTTTCTTCATCAATCGGTTCAGGCGCCGCAAGGTCGGATAAGCTCCGTCAAGAAATATTGCCATATCCGGCTGAAAGTTGATCGAGCCCAGGCGCATTCGTTTTCCTTTCTTCAGTTCCGTTAAGACCATTGCGATGGGTTCCGGAGAACAGGTTGAAATTTCGACTGCCGTGTAATGTTTCTCCTCAAAAGCAGACCCCTCGTTTGTCACCACCAGACTGTAACCCAACCTGGAATTCATGCGGTAAGGGACCTCAAAGGTAAACTCGCCCGTTCCGGGATCAGAAATGGTATGGGCCAGCGTGTCTCCCGTCTCCCGATCCTCCCAGGTGACTTCTGCAGCGACCGGTTTCTTCTCCTCATCGGTCACCGTCCCTGAAATTACTTTCGTATCAAAGTAGTCGAAGCGAATAAGAGCCCCGGCTCCTCCGTCATATACGTTGTTGATGACGAGATAATATTGTTCTCCCTTTGTCACTTCTATAGACCCGGAATAGGCTTTCCCGGGGCCTTCCCCTACGTTCTCGGACAATCCTGCAAGATAGGACAAACCGGTTTTTCCCCCGCCTTGATTCTGCGATCGAGAACAATTGGAGCGAAGCGGTTTTTGCCTTTTGCCTGCAATATTTCGCAGGCATTGATCTCCTTCATCTTTGAACAATAAGAAATCATAGTCATCACCTATGCTGTCGGGAATGATCACAAGGGCAAACTTGCTCGACTTAATTGCCGTAAAGTGAATCCAGGCAACATTCCTTTCTTCCGGAAATAAATGATACCCGGCACCGCTCACCTCGTTTTTCGCACCCTTGCCTTTTGGAGACGTTCGAAGTCTGACCGTGTACACTTTTCCGGCTTCAAGTGCCTTATCCGAGTCGTTGGCCAACTCTATCTCTGAAGACTGATACGTTTTGTAAAGCGCAGGTTTTTCCTGTCCTATCAATGCATACGACACAAAAAGAAACGAAAGGAGAAGGCGCATGTTCATGTTTCAATGATACTTTAAATCCCGAACAAATGGGGCAAACCCTATAAAATCCGGTATTTATACCCAATCAACGAAAGAATGAGCACGGTACAAATACCATGACACGGATTTGTGGTACCTGAAACATAATGCAGGATCTGCAGCTTGTTACAGAACTTCCTGCCAGCAATCTTCTTACGCCTTCCCTGCGCGCTTGCGATCGGTTTCCTTCAACAGGATCTTGCGCATACGCAGGTTTTCCGGTGTCACCTCAACGTACTCGTCGCTTTGGATGTACTCCAGACATTCTTCCAAACTGAACACTTTCGGCGGCGCCAGACGTACCTTGTCATCTGCCCCCGAAGAACGCATGTTGGTGAGTTTCTTGGTCTTCGTGACATTCACCACGAGGTCTCCGGCACGTGAATTTTCTCCAATCACCTGTCCTTCGTAGATGTTCTCGTTCGGTGCGATAAAGAATGTTCCACGATCCTGCAGGTTGTTCAGCGAGAATGGGATCGAAGTTCCCTGTTCAAGGGCGATCAATGATCCGTTCTGACGTCCGGGAATTTCTCCTTTGTAAGGCTGGTATTCCAGGAAGCGGTGTGTCATGATAGCTTCTCCGGCAGTGGCCGTCAGGAGGTAGTTACGCAAACCGATAATTCCTCTTGATGGGATCTCGAACTGGATGATCATACGATCACCTTTCGGCTCCATGTTCTTCATTTCTCCCTTACGCTTGGAAACGGCTTCTACAGCTGTTCCGCTATGCACTTCCGGAAGGTCAATGGTCAACTCTTCCACAGGCTCGCATTTCACGCCGTCAATTTCTTTGATGATCACCTGTGGCTGTCCTACCTGCAATTCATATCCTTCGCGACGCATGGTTTCGATCAACACGGAAAGGTGCATGACCCCACGTCCGTATACCATCCATTTGTCGGCTTTGTTGGTCTGTTCAACGCGCAAAGCAAGGTTCTTTTCCAATTCCTTGTCCAAACGCTCGGAAATGTGGCGCGAGGTCACAAATTTTCCTTCTTTCCCGAAGAACGGAGAGTCGTTGATCGAGAAAAGCATGCTCATCGTTGGTTCGTCAATGGTGATGCTTTGCAACGGTTCCGGATTTTCAGCATCACAAATGCTATCTCCGATCTCAAAACCTTCCAGCCCGGTCACCGCACAGATATCCCCGGTTTGAACCGAACTCACTTTTCTGCGTTCGAGACCTTCAAAGACAAATACTTCCTTGATCCGGTGCTTTTGCTGACTTCCATCACGCTTTGCGAGGACTACCGGCATGTTTTCCTTCAATTCACCACGTGTCAGACGACCAATTGCAATTCGTCCCACATAGGAAGAGTAATCCAGTGAAGTGATCAGCATTTGTGTGTTTCCTTCCACGATCTTCATCGGTGGGAAATACTCAAGAATCTTATCCAGCAACGGAACAATCGAATTCGTCGGCTGTCTCCAGTCGTCCGACATCCAACCATTCTTCGCCGAACCATATACGGTTGGGAAATCCAACTGCTCTTCGTTCGCATCCAATTCAAACATCAGGTCGAATACCTTTTCGTGTACTTCTTCCGGTGTACAGTTATCCTTGTCAACTTTGTTAACCACCACCAGCGGTTTCAAGCCCATCGAAAGTGCTTTTCCGAGAACGAAACGGGTCTGTGGCATTGGTCCCTCAAAAGCGTCCACCAAAAGACAAACACCATCGGCCATGTTGAGAACGCGTTCCACTTCCCCACCGAAGTCGGCGTGACCCGGGGTGTCAATGATGTTGATCTTTGTCCCTTTGTAAGAAACGGATACGTTCTTGGACACGATTGTGATTCCCCGTTCGCGTTCGAGGTCGTTGTTGTCCATGATCAATTCACCGGTAGGGCGATCTCTTTCGTCCATTACGTTTCCGGCGGCGATCATTTTGTCAACCAATGTTGTTTTTCCGTGGTCGACGTGTGCGATGATGGCAATGTTTCGGATTTCCATATATTGTTTGTACCTATTTTTCGTTGATTTCCATTTTTATACGCCACTCTTTGGGGTAGAGGTTGTTGAACCGGTTTCCCAGGTGTTTGATCCACCCAAGAGGTTCCTTCTCATACGCAACCAATTGAAATCCCTGCGGCGCTGACAGGGAAAATGTATCACCATGCAAATAATGCAAGGCTTCTTCTTTGGAAAGATCAGTTGTCTTTTCCGCTTTTCTCAAAGAGAAATTCAATGCGAGTTCCGGCGAAGGAATAATGCCTTTACGGGCCACACTTCCCAGTTCGGTTCCGAATTTTACGATCCGTAGCTGACTTTGGATCCATTGATAGTCCTGCTCCATCGTTTCAGGCACAGCGAACAGGTATTCATTCCAGTTCAGCACTGTTTGTTCTTCTGTATGCGCGTATGTCGACAGATCAAGCAGATCTTTCTGTTGCTTCAATCCCGTGTTACGGTTCTTCTTGTCCGGCTTTGTTGTACTTTCCGGTGTTATTTTCCGAAAGACACTGATGAAGAACCCTTCGGTCTCCGAAACACCCGGAATGCCGTAATATCCGACTCCATCTCTTCCCGGTGTAATCGTATCCGGCATTGAAAGTTCAACGCGTTCAGCACCGAATTCCTGTTCTACCAAACGGGCATTCTCCTCGTTCTCTTCCTTGTTGAAAGTACAGGTGGAATAAATGAGATACCCGCCTTCTTTCAAACAACTCCAGCTATCGTGCAGGATGCGTTTTTGTCGAGCAGCACACAACTGTACATTGTCAGGTGACCACTCAGCACGTGCTGCGGGATCTTTTCGGAACATGCCCTCTCCCGAACAGGGAGCGTCCACCGCCATCACATCAAAATAACCGGTCAACCGGACAAAATCCGACGGATCGTTGTTGGTTACTATGCAATTTGAATAACCCCACTTGGAAAGATTTTCCTTCAGGATTCGTGATCGCAAACCGATAACTTCATTTGCAACAAGCAATCCTTTGTTTTCAAGGAAGCTGGCAATCAGTGTACTCTTTCCTCCAGGTGCTGCACACAAGTCAAGCACTTTTGGTTTGTCAGGCAATGAGAGCTGACGCAATACATGATCGAGGAGCATGGATCCTGCTTCCTGGGGGTAATAGGTCCCGGCGTGAAACAAAGGATCCAGTGTAAACGAAGGGCGTTCCTCCAGGTAAAAGGCATTTGTGCACCAGGTCACGGGTTTTGCCCCCTGAAATTCCGGTGAACGTTTGTACGAATGACGACGCACGGAAACCGGAGCTTCCGAATCCAGTGCTGTGAGTAACGTTTCCGTCAAAAAGGGATCGTTTTTCACACGTGTTTCAAATGCCGGATGAAATGTCGCCGCCGTCATTGTTGATCCTTATCTTCTTCTCGCAGGTGCTTTTCCTCCTTTTCGATGACCAGGTTTTCGCGGACGTCCGGAACCAAACCCTGAACGTTTGCCAGGTTTGTGCTCTTTCTGAGTCACTTCAATCTTCAATTGACGTCCTTCGTACTCACTGCCATTCACTTTGGCCAGTATCTGATCGGTATAATCGTTTTCCGCTTCGAAAAACGAGAAGGAAGACATAATATCAATACGACCGATATTCCCTGATCGCAAACCGGTACTGTCGCAAATCACACGCAGTAATCCCCCGGCATTCAACCCGTCGCGTTTGCCAAGATTGACAAAGAAACGTGTATTGTTCCGGTCGTCACGGCGACCTGAATCGCGCTTACCTTTCTCCAGGCGATCTTTGGATTTACGGTCCTGAGCATTCAGATCTCCGGCGCGTTCATAGTATTCAAAAAAGCGATTGAACTCAGCGGATACAAATCGCTTGATTACTTCTTCCTTGGTGAGTCCGTCAAACTCTTCCAGGATCATCGGTAAAAACTCACTGATATCAGTCTCTTTGACTTCCGTAGTAATTACCTTGTCAACCAGTCGCATGAGCTGAATCTCACAGATCGACTTCGGATCCGGAATAAGGCCACGAGTAAAGGTCGTTCTGATCTGTCGCTCAATCGCCTTAATTTTCTGTGCTTCACGCGGATTGATCAGCACCAGTGATTCACCGTGTTTTCCGGCACGTGCTGTACGACCGCTTCGGTGCGTATAGTTTTCGATCTCATCCGGCAACTTATAGTTGATCACATGCGTGATATCATCTACGTCAATTCCGCGGGCCGCCACATCCGTAGCCACCAACAATTGGATCGAACGATCCCGGAAACGTCGCATTACGTGATCCCGCTGAGCTTGCGACAAATCACCGTGCAACGGCTCTGCGCTGTAGCCGTCACGACCGAGTTTGTCGGCCACTTCAGCCGTTTCTCGACGTGTACGACAAAAGATCAGTCCGTAAATATTCGGATTGTAGTCGATCAGACGTTTCAACGCCAGGTAACGATCTTTCTCTGCCACCGTGAAATAGATGTGCTCGATATTCTCGTTCGTCTGATTTTTATGTCCGATGGAGATCTCCAGAGGATCCTCCATGTAGTTCTTTGCAATCTCGGCTACACCTTGCGGCATCGTCGCCGAAAACAACCAAACGTTCTTGTACTGCGGAGTGTGACTCAGAATGGCATCGATATCCTCCTTGAAGCCCATATTGAGCATTTCGTCGGCTTCATCCAGTACCACCCATTCCACTTCGCTGAGGTCAATCGCTTTCCGTTTGGAAAGATCGACCAGACGTCCCGGAGTTGCCACAACAATTGAAACGCCCTTTTTGATGGTTTGCATCTGGCGCTTAATGTCGGAACCTCCGTAAACGGCTACGATATTGGTATTGATGTATTTGGCAAATGTCTCAAGATCGTTTGTGATCTGCAGGCATAATTCCCGCGTAGGACAAATAACCAGACCTTTCGGCACTTTGCTGCGTTCATCGACTTTCGTAATCAAAGGAAGACCGAACGCTGCCGTCTTTCCTGTCCCTGTTTGAGCTAAACCAACAAAATCGCTTTCCTCCTGCAATAAGTGTGGAATAGCTTCTTGTTGGATCGGAGTAGGTGTTTCAAAACCCAATTCTTGTAACGACTTCAACACCTCCCTCCGAAGCCCCAATTCCTCAAATGTCATTGATTCTATTTAGAATTCGCCGCAAAGGTAGGGAGAAAAAGACGACATCCGACGGATTCCGGAAATAATCGCGATTCACCTAGAGCTTTACAAAGCGCTGATGTATACTGACACCGGCTTCCAGCGATTCAATAATATATGTTCCCTGTGGTAAAGAAGAGACATTCAGCGCATCTTTTACGGGTTCCCGCATCATTTCACGACCATTCAGATCATAAATTACCAGTTCTCCCGAAGAAACTCCATCCACATAAAGCAAGTCCTTCACCGGATTCGGATACACCAGCAATTGATCCTCTCCGATGGAGCCTTTCAAGTCGTTCAGTCCGAGCTGACTCAGCTGCGTATTCACCACAACCAGTCCGCTATCTCCTACGCCGAAGGTAATATCCGTCCCATACGAAGTCATATCGTTAATGGGTTGATCTACCTGCACATAATCCCAGTTCCCATTGCTTTTTTCGAAGATCAGTCCGCCCGGAGAATTCGAAGGCCTGGCCCCAGTGTAAACATCTCCGTTCGCAGCGCTTGTGACGGAAAGAAAGGCCGGATAGAAGAAGGTTGCAGAACCTATCTCCTGACTCCATGTTAACCCGGCATCCGTTGACACAAGAATTCCAAACCCGCCACCATTTTCGTCATAGCCTGCGTAACAGGTTTGCGCATCCAAAAAGTGTACGGAAGTATGTACACCTGTAATATTTGTAGGAATGGTGTCCCAGGTATCACCGCCATCCGCGGAACGCAACAGGTAGGGCGCATTCATTGCCGCCAGACCAATGTTTCCGTTGAAATCGAGTTGCGCAATGTATTCCTGCGGATTGAACGATTCATAATTCACGGTTTTTTCCGTCCAGCCAGCGGTATTTCTATAATGCACCATGGCACTCTGGAAGCACCCGGCTCCCGCCAGAAACCACTGATCTGCACTTAGCGGGTACACGCAACGCTGGTAGCAGAGGTTTCCAGTGGACTGATCTTCCGTCCATGTCTGACCACCATCAGAAGTGTAATAAGGTCCCACGAAGTTATCGCGTACAACCACAAAGCCATTCAGATCATCTACAAAATCGATGTCCGAAAAATGGATCGTATTGGGCGATTGAATACCGGAGTAGTTGACCGGATTCCAATCCGCACCACCATTGACGGTCTTTAACATCACTCCCGAATCGCCTACGATATAACCAACCATTTCGGAAGGAAAGTCAATGGAAACCAGTTTCTGCGTCGTGTTGACCGGAATCGGATACCAGGTACTCAATTGTGCTGTCGCCTGTTGCGTAAGTACCAATACTGAAATAAAAAATAGTTTTTTCATAGCTCGTTATATTCGATTATGAAACAAAGTTAGGGCAGCAACCTACCCAACACCATGTACAATTCGGTGTTAAGCTTGCACATTTCGGAATTCACTGGGAGATACGCCTACCCTGTTCTTGAAGAAACGGCTGAAATGGGCAGGATCCTCGAAGTTGAGGTCATACGCGGTTTCCTTTGCTGACATACCGATGAGCAAGAGGCGCTTGGCTTCCAGAATAATCTGGTCGTAAATCACTTCGCTGGCCTTTTTCCCCGAATGTTTACGCACATGTTCATTCAGGCTTTTCTCCGAAATACACAACAGATCGGCGTATTCCTTCACTTTTTTCAACTGTCGGAAATGTTGGAACAGGCTCCGGCGAAAGGAGGCGTAAACGCTCTGTTCCGGGTTTCGAATAGCGTGATCCTTCAACTGCATACACTCGACACTCATCCCTTGAATTGCGCTGCGAAAGACCAATTGTCGCTGATCGCTGTCCGAATCAATAAACTGCTCAATTTGTGTTGCTAATGCCAAGATCAGGTCCCGACGGTTTTCCGGAAAAAGATACAGGGGTTCACACGATTGCACATCCATGCAAATATGATCAAAAAGAAAGGCACTCACTTCGGGCATGGCATCCAGCGCATCCAATTCGAAGAGACACACAAAGCCGTGCGAATCAAGGGAACGTTCCACCTGATGCACCTGCCCGGGAGCTACAATATGAATCGAAACATCATGAATGGAAAAATCCTGAAAGTCGATCCGGT
>JBNKYR010000024.1:0-11515 GCA_050300995.1 Crocinitomicaceae bacterium
GTGTTTGATGATCGGGGAAGACCGGTGCTGAAAGAACAACGTCGCAATGATCGTCTGCACGGAAACGTGATTCGCTACGAAGAAGGCCGTAAGGTGGAGACAACCCGTTATCGACATGGTGAAGAGGTTGTCCCGAAAGAAAAGAAGTCCTCCGAGGCTTCCGAAAACGAAGACGAGAAAGTGTCTTTCTGGAAACGGATCTTTCGTAAAAAAGAGAAGGATGGAGATGCAAAGACAAAAGAAGAAGGAAAGTCGAAAAGGGAAAAAAAGATAAAGGAAGAGAAACCGGAGGAGAAGAAAACCAAAGAGAAGAAGAAAGCGAAAAACGAAGACAAGCAGAAAGACGAGCCAAAGCCTGAAAAAAAGAAGCGCGAGAAGAACAATGAAGGGCAGCAATAACATCAAAGCTTCGGCGCTCGGCTACGCTATTTCGTTCCTGTTACTGACAGGTTTGATCTCGACCGGTGTGCTGTTCATTGCCAGCGCAAACAAACGTCTTGAGCAAAATTACCTGCTCAGTGAACACATGCTGTTCAACAATTACCTCGGACTGCGCTACGGCGCTTCCATGGTGGAGGCCGGACATAAGCAATTTGTGCATACATCGGGAGATACTACCAAAATTACGGTTCGGAACTGGGGTGCATATCAGGCGGTGACTTCTGTGACGTTTCACGGACATCGTTTGGTAGAAAAATCAGCGTTGGTAGGACGCGTGGTGGAAGATCCGCTGCCAGCCCTCTACATTCCGGATCGTAAACAAGTGGTGAAATTGTGTGGCAAAACCCTGATTGAAGGGGAGGTGTATACTTCAAAGCGTGGTTTTGAACGGGGACACATTGCCGGGGCACATTTCGAAGGGGATAAATTGCTGCACGGAACCTTGCGAGAAGCCGAACGCGAATTGCCGGCGTTGAGAGGATATGTAAAGGAACTGGACTACGAACACCTTTCGCAGGGAGCGATCAGGATCGAACCTTTTTTACATGATTCAACGTTTCGTTTTACGGATGATACGCGCTTGTGGACTTCTACTGATCCGATTCATTTGTCTGCACGCATCGAAGGAAATCTGATCATACATTCCTTCGATTCCATTTTCGTGATGGCTACCGCCGCCTTGAATCATGTGATCCTCATGGCACCTGTGATCCGCTTTGAAAGTGGTTTTGACGGATGTGTTCAGGCCATCGCCACACAGCGGATTTCCTGTGAAAAGGAAACAAAACTTCGCTATCCATCGGCTCTGATCATGCATGAATCGGAGGCCGGGGAGTTGGAAGACCATGGAATATTTATGGCCGAGGGATCAATGGTGCTTGGTGGCATTTTGCTGCTGTCTGATCACCAGAATTTCCGGCGTCCACCGCGACTTCTGATCCGTGAAGCTATGGCCGGAGGTCTTGTCTACAACGTTGGAGAAACGGAGCTTAAAGGAAAACTCATCGGAAGTCTTTATACAGAGCAATTGGCCTTGAAACTGGGCGGCGGTGAATACCGGGGGTATTTGTACAACGCTACGTTGTCTTCGCGTCAGTTGCCGGAAGATTTTGTCATGCCTGACTGGTTGAC
This sequence comes from Crocinitomicaceae bacterium, assembly GCA_050300995.1. Classification (GTDB taxonomy): domain Bacteria; phylum Bacteroidota; class Bacteroidia; order Flavobacteriales_D; family Crocinitomicaceae; genus UBA4466. Next base: position 1,573 of record JBNKYR010000024.1, read on the forward strand.
AGATGTGGAACGTAAACATCCTAAACTGCTGGCATGCTTCTGAAAAGATCGAAAATAGCAGCAAGTAGTTTGGCGGAAGTGGTGATCGCACTTGCGGTGATCGCCCTGTGTTTCGGAATAGCCTCGCTGGTGTTTGTACGTTCCACGATGGTGACAACTGCTTTTGAAGAGGTGCGCCAGCAAACGGAAATTCAGTCGGTATTGTGGGAGCAATTACATGATATATCTGCAGAGGTTTCCCTGGAAGGTGTCCACCTCGAAACGACACCCGATGAAAAGGAAGATTCTCTGCTGGTAGAAACGTATGTCGGAACGAACGGCAAGATCGTCTGGCGACAACAACGTATGAAAATTGAATAAAGAGAAACGACATAGCGTACCGGCTTTTACCATTTTCGAAGTAACGGTGGTATTGGCGATCATGAGTCTGCTGATCTCATTGATGGCTTCGTCGTTGAATCGTTTCAATGAGCAATTGAAGGTCTCGACCGATGTACATGCTGAGTTGAATCACTGGTACGCGGTGCGAGCCTCCATTTGGCAGGATTTCTATCAGGCAGACTCCATTTTAATGGAAGCCGGAGCCATGTACCTTTACAGAGATGAAGGAGTGGCCAGCTACCGCGTTTCGGAAGGAACCCTCGAACGTTCTTCCGGTGCGGATTGGATGTCGATGGATATCAGTGCAGAGTCCGTATATATGGAAGAAAAGCAAGGCGCTAGCATTTGTCACGTAGTGATCGAATGGAAAGATCGTCCGATGGACCTGCGTTACCATTTTCAGCCAGCCATCGATCTGGGAATCAACAATTATTTCAATACGCTGCATGAGTGAAGAAAAGAACATATGGCAGCGTGAAATCTCGCTCGGAAAGACTTTTCCGGATAAGGCGAAGGAAGAGTTCTATAAGGAGTTCAGCTCTTTGCTGGATAGTGGTATCGATATTCAGCGAACGCTTTCCATTTTGATCGAAGAGCAAAGTAACAAGAAAACCCTCGCGATTCTTGAAGCGATCCGGGACAAACTCGTGGGCGGAAGTTCACTGGCGGAAGCCCTGAAGGAAACCGGTCATTTTACACCTTATGAATTCCAGAGTATCCGCATCGGGGAGGAAACCGGACGTTTGCCTGTTATTCTTTCTCACCTCGCCGAGTACTTCACAAACAAGGTGAAATTACGTCGTCAGCTCATCAGTGTGTTTACCTATCCGGCATTTGTGATCCTGATCACGATCGGCGTCCTGTACTTCATGCTGAGCAATGTAGTACCGATGTTTGAGGATGTCTTCCGGCAGTTTGGTCAGGAGTTGCCATACCTCACACAGAAGATCATCGGGATTTCAAAACACTTTTCCACCTTCCTGTTGTATTTCGGATTGGGATTGCTTTCGCTGGTTGTGTACGGCTATACCCAACGCAAGGAAACCTGGTTCCGAAGCCTTACATCCAGCATCGTTTTGCGGATTCCGGTATTCGGCATTTTGATGAAAAAGATTTACCTGGCGAGAACATGTCAGAGCCTTTCGCTGTTGCTTGGTTCCAAAACACCATTGGTGGCTTCGTTGTCGCTGGTGGAGGAAATGATCGGTTTCTATCCCGTGGAGATGGCCCTGCAAAACATCCGGGAAGATATTATGAAGGGAGGTGCCTTTCACAGCGGACTTGCACGCTATCCAATTTTTGACCGCCGCATGGTTTCATTGACCAAGATCGCGGAAGAGACCAACCAGCTCGACAGTACTTTCGACCGCTTGTCGAAGCAGTACCAGGAAGATATCGAATTCAGAACAAAACTCATCGGTACCATCATCGAACCCATGATCATTGTCATTATCGGCCTTGTGGTCGGTGTGATCATGGTGGCTATGTACCTGCCGATGTTCAACCTAAGTAATGTGATCAAATGAAACGATTCATGCGAAGAAAGAAGAACAATTATGTAGACGCCTTTTCCCTGGCCGAGATCCTCATCGTACTGGCGATCATGGGAATCCTCATCATGTTGGTGGTTCCGAATCAGGCAGGTGTGGCATCCCGCACCAAAAGTCTGGAAGCACAGCAGGAATTGAAAATGGTGCACAACCTTGAGTATGCCTATTTCCTGCAGTATTCCAAGTATTCCGGGGACCTGACCGAGATCAACTACATTCCGCACAAGTTGGTCAACGCCGGAGGAACGGCGAACTACGAAATCAATATTATGGAAGCTTCTCCAGGTGGTTTTAAAGCCAGGGCAGAGGCAGTGGTCGATTTCAACGGAGATGGAAAGAAGAACATCTGGGAGATCGATCAGGAAGGATTACTTACCGAAGTTCAACCCGATTAATGGCCTATTATTTCTGCATATCGTTGTTTGGTCTGTGTTTCTACCAGGATATTCGTTATCGTGGAATTCACTGGCTGGCCTTTCCCTTGCTCTTCCTCAGTGCTCTCTGGTGGCAGCAGGATGTACAGTGGATCAATCTGCTTTACAACCTGGCGTTCATCGGAGGGTTGATGCTGTTGCTTACACTTTATCTCTCGCTTAGGGAACAGCGATTTGTGGCAATCACTAAAGGCTATTTCAGCTGGGGAGATATCTTATTTCTCCTCGCGGTGATCCCTTTGTTCTCCCCGGCTGATTTTATGTTGTTCTTCACTGCCGGAACTTTTGTTTCACTGATCATCCATGCGCTGACAATGTTGGTGCGCAAGCAGGAAAGTGTGCCTTACGCAGGGTACATGGCTTTATTTACCGCGTTGGCGCTAAGCTTTCCGGAATGGATCACATCACTGTCTTCAATGCTATGAGTCATGAGATCCACATAGCGCCCGAGATTCATCAGCTGATCCGTTCGGATCTGGCCTGGCACTATCGCGTGTTGCCGAAAGAGAAGACGGAAGACAACATGACCTTCTACATCGACGAGACAGTGGATCAGGGATTAACGAAGGAGGAACTGGAGGCTCTCCTCGGTACACGTGTGGTATTTGAGCCGATGACGCCAACAGATATCCAGCGAAATCTTGGTCGCTATTATCGAAATACAAATGCGGAGGATGAGAAGATCACCTTCGATGCCCGGACGGATTTTGTGGATCGTTTGATCCAGGAAGCCAACAAATTGGGGAGTAGTGATATTCACATCGAGATCTTTGCTGAGAAAGCGCGTGTAAGGATCCGTATTGACGGGAACCTGATTCAGCGCTATACGATCGACCGGAAAGATTATCCGGAGTTGGTCAACAAGATCAAAATTCGATCGAACCTTGATATTTCCGAAAAGCGTCTGCCTCAGGACGGGCGGATCCAGTACGAAGACTTTGATATTCGTGTGTCGATCCTGCCAACCTTGCATGGCGAGAAGATCGTGCTGCGTATTCTCGGTCATGATGCTTCTTCCATCAGCCTGGATATGGTCGGTTTTTCTTCGGAAGAAAAGCGGAACTACCTCGAAGGAATCAGGAAACCGAACGGCATTATTTTGATCAGTGGTCCTACCGGATCCGGGAAAACGACTACGTTGTACGCAACACTCAAGATTCTTAACGAGGAGAAACGCAATGTGGTGACGGTGGAAGATCCGGTGGAATATACACTGGATGGTATCAATCAGGTGCAATTGAAAGAATCCATCGGTCTGACCTTTGCCAGCGCATTGCGCTCTTTCCTGCGTCAGGATCCGGACGTGATCATGCTCGGAGAGATCCGTGACGGTGAAACCGCTCAAATGGCTATTCGTGCTGCACTTACGGGACACCTCGTACTGTCTACCATTCACACAAACTCGGCCTGGGGAACGATCTCGCGTCTCATCGATATGGAGGTGCCACCGTTCCTGTTGGCCAATACGATCAATACGTCCGTGGCACAGCGTCTCGTAAGAAAACTGTGCAACAAGTGCAAAGCGGAGCAGGACCTGGATCCTGCAGACTGGCCGATGGGAACCGTGCGCTTCAGGATCCCTGAACGACAGCATGCACCGGTGGGGTGTGATGAATGCCACTACACGGGATACAGAGGAAGGGTGGCGCTTTATGAAGTCATTCCGATCGATCAGGAACTGGCGGAAGCGATCAAGGGCAACCGCCACGACGTGGAAGAGCTGCTTGAAAAAAGAGGAATCAAAAACCTGGCTACCAGGGCATACGAAGTATTAATGGATGGCACAACTTCACTTGAAGAAGTGTATCCGCTATTATCAGGATATTAATGAGAAAAGGAATCATCATCGCGTTACTGGGCATCAGTGCTGCATTTACAGGCTTCGGTCAGAGATACTCTGAGGAATCGCTGCGGCAGAAACTGGACAGTCTGGCTGAGCACCACGAAGGACTCAATAATGCGCTTCAACTCAATGTGAGCAGCCTGCAATTGTCCGAACTGGTCAATTCCGTGGCGCTGGAGAACAACCTGAACATCAGCATTGATCCGAAGCTGGATGAGCGGATCAGCTACAACTTTTATGATGCGCAGGTGAAGGACATGCTCGTGTTCATCTATCTCAACTTCGACGTGGAATATGATTTCGTGGGAAGCATTATTTCGATCGGTCAGCGGAAGGAAAAGGCGCCACCACCGAAACAACCGAAGAAACTCGACATTAAATACAATCCGGCCAACAAGTTTCTCTCCATGGATTTAAAGAACGATACGCTTTGGATGGTTGCTCAGGAACTTACGAAGGTTACCGGGATGAATTTTGTCATCGATCCGGCTGTGCGCAGCCAGATGGTTAATGCCTACTTCCTCAATCGTCCGTATGAGCAGGTGCTTGAAATGTTTGCGCAGTCGAATCAATTGGAAGTGGTGCCGGAGGATGAATATTTTAAGATCAGAAAAGGCCAGCAGGAGGCATCAGCAAATGCAAATGATCCGGGAAGCAGAGGAGGAAAGCCTTCGAACTACCAGTCGCAGCGTGAAAACGGAGATTTTATTCTCGAAAAGAACGATGTGGGAACGTTAGATGTGTTCGCCCGAAACGTAGATCTTGCACAACTTATTCAGGCGGCTGCTGATGAAACGGGGGTTCACTATATTCTGTATTCCGATGTGAAAGGGAAGGCGAATCTCGACCTGACAGATGTTCGTTTTGATGAGTTGGTGGAGAAGCTGTTCGACGGAACAGAGTTCACTTTGAAGGAAGAAGACGGGATCTATGTGATAGGGGAAAACAAGAAGGACGGGTTCCGCGTAACCGAACTGATTCGTCTGGAAAATCGTACGATCGAGTCCGTTAAAGCTGCGATCCCGAAAGACATGGTTGCCGATGTGGATGTCCTCGAATTCGAAGAACTGAATGGTTTGATCGTTACTGGTGGCCGCAGGAAGGTTGAGCAACTCAAATCCTTCATTGCCACAATCGACGTGGTTGTACCGATGGTGCAGATTGACGTGATGCTGTTGTATACGGAAAAATCATCAGGTGTGTCAACCGGCGTTGAGATGGGCGTCAAGGATCAGGCGGTGGAAACATCCGGAAAGTTACTGCCGGGAGTGGACATGACCCTCGGGGCGAATTCGATTAACAATATTCTCAACGCCATTACCGGGTTTGGGGTGGTAAATTTAGGACAGGTCAATGAAGGGTTCTACGTTTCGTTGAGTGCCCTGGAGGAGAATGGTGTCATTGCCATCGAAAGTACACCGAAGATCTCCACCCTGAACGGTCACGAAGCCAATATTTCGATCGGTGAGCTGACGCACTATCAGCAAACCCAGATCAACGTGCAGACATCCGTAACCAATCAGGGCGTATATCAGACTTCGCAGTGGACACCGATCAATGCAGATCTTGCGGTAACCATTAAACCGTTTGTGAGTGCCGATGAGCACGTTACACTGACGATCAGCGTGGAGCAAAACGAATTCTCAGGAAAGGCTGGTCCGGCAGCGCCACCGAACATGGATACCCGTACGTTTGAATCAATGGTGCGCGTGCGCAATGGTGAAATGATCCTTCTCGGAGGATTGGAGAAGAAAACGAAATCGGATACCGGTTCGGGTGTTCCTCTGCTTTCAAGAATTCCGGTGCTGAAGTGGATCTTCAGTGGCCGTAAAAAAGACCGTTCCAAATCCAAATTACACATCCTTATTCGCCCGGTAGTAACGTATTGATGAACCGACTGAAGAACATATGGCGTCCGCGGACAATGGTGTTTGTTTTTATTCATTTTGTGGATAAGACACCGGAGATCAGTGCTGTAAAGTGCAGGATGAAAGCGGCCGGACCGGAAGAGGTGGAGCAGCCCGGGCGTTTTGACACGCTTGAGGAAGTGATCGCTCATTACGGGAAGTCGCGTGCCTACCATTTGCATGTCGTTGGAAGCGGGGTGTTGTCGCGAAGGATCGAAAGCCTTCCGAATTACATGGACGAATTGGTCATCAACGGGAATCCGGATGAGTTCATTTTCAGTGTTTATGATGATGGAAGCGCACTACTGGCTTCGTTCTTCCGACGCTCTGCGATTGGGGAAATGCTTGAACAACTGGGCGAACAGAAGATTCATCTCCTCGGAATCAGTGCCGGTTTGAGTCCGGTCCTTTGTCTGGCCGAAGATCTTCATATACATCTGGATCACTCATTGGTGAAAGAACAGGGGAAGATTGTTTCATTCGGTCGCGCAGAAAAGGCTTCGCAACGAACACAATTCGAGGGGAGTTTTGTGACGGCGGAGCAATTGATCATCGCTGGTCTGATTCGCCAGTACATGGAACCTTGCGAAGAATACATGTCTTCCGAAGTGACACATTTTGCACCGGCGGATGAGAACTACCGTCAGTTTAACCAGTTCCGGATCATGGGGGTGGTGATTGTTTCCGGAATCTTGCTTGCACTTGTGGTGAACTACTTCTATGTCAACCATCTGAATTCGCAGATCGCACAGTTGGAAACCGACCTCTCTGTGAGCAATGAAAACCTCGCCTTGCTGAATCGTCTGGAAGAAGAAAAAACACGGAAGGAGCAGTTGGTACTGAATGCCGGAGTCAACTCGCCGCGCTTTCTGTCTTACTACCTGGATGAGATCGGAAAAACGGTTCCCGAACAGATCAACCTGCAGGAGTTGCTGGTTTTTCCACTGGAAGGAAAGATGAAGAACAAGCAAAAGGTGGAAGTGAACCGGGAAGCTATCCGTATTGCCGGAAGTACACCGGACAACGAGGTTCTGGATGATTGGATCGAACGCATGGACCGCTTCGAATGGGTGAAGGGCATTGAACTGATGAATTATTTAAAAAACGAAGGGAATCGTTCCGACTTCCTGATCATGATTACGCTGGCGAAATGACATTCTTCGATAAATACAGTTATAAGCAAAAGAACTACGCGATGATCGTGTTGGCGGTCTTGCTGGTAGCGGTGGCTTATAAGCGGGCGTTCAGCGTTACGGTTGAAACACTCGATTATCGCAGTGAGTTGGAAGACAAACTGATCCTGGCGCAAAGCGCAGACAGTGAGATCCGAACCCGACAACTCGATATTGCACGATTGAACCGTTATCTGGGCGAGCAAAACAACACGGTCGAAAAAGTGCAGCAGGGCTTCCTGAACTTTTTTGCTCAGCATGGTAACGGATTGCAGGTGCATCAGATTGATGAGGTGCTGAACTTCAAGCACCCCGATTTTGAGATCAATACGCACCGCATTGTCCTTGAAGGAAATTATCCCAATACCCTCCGGTTCATTTATGCCCTGGAGAAGAAATTCAGGTTGGCCAAGGTGCTCAATATTGGCTTCGAGCTCAAGCGTTTCAGCATGGAGGAAGAGAAGCACCTGTACACTACATTGTTAATTCAAAATTATTTACGCTGATGAGAACATTTTTATTTCTATCACTGATCCTGCTGTTGGGAACAAGCTGTGAAAAGTTCATTGCGAAGGATATTTCCAACGAGCTACCGGTATTGATTGTTCCGGCGGCCAACGATACCATCAATACGAATCCAGTCCATTTCAAATGGGGCGAAGTGGACGGCGCGGAGAAATATCACCTGATGGTAGTGTCTCCCAGCTTTTCTTCCATTTCATCTTACGTACTGGACACGATGGTTTACGGTACGGAGTTCTACTACGATCTGGATTCAAATGCTTATGAGTTAAAGCTCGCTGCTGTGAACGGTGGTTACGTGTCCGACACGCTCGGCCCGGTGAAATTCTGGGTAGGAGTACAGCCCAGTTCTTCGGGATCATCGGTCGTGTTGTCCACGCCATTGGATGCAGCTTACGTGAATGGCACCTTTGACGGGAAATTCTACTGGCAGGCCGTTTCGGGCGTCGACAGTTATGAATTCAGTTTGCGCCAGGGAGCCTCGTTTGCAGCTGGTACCATGCTGGATGCACAGAACGGCATTTCCACTCTGAACTGTACTTCGTCGTACACCTTTACGGAGGGATCGTATTACTGGGGGATAATGGCATTTCTGACGGCCGGAGGGCAGACGGCCTATTCGGTGCGTACGCTGAATGTGGATCTTACAGCTCCGAACCAGGCCGTATTGGGAAGTCCGGCCAATTTCGGTTCCGAGAGCTCGGGCAGTATCACGTTCTCCTGGAGTAACGGCTCCGATCCGGGAACCATCCATGCCCCTGTCAACTCTAAAGTAGAAGTGGCCACGGATGCAAACTTTGTCAACATTACCCAAACGCAGACAGTTCAGGGAAATTCAACCACCATCACTATTTCCACTGCAGGTACATATTTCTGGCGCGTCACCAATTCAGACGACGCCGGGAATGTGGCCCTGGAATCGGATGCGAATCAGTTTACGGTGAATTAATGAAGAACAAGGCACTGACATATATTCTATTGGTCGTTGTGGGCTTGATCTGGTACCAGGTCTTCTACCGCGTTTCCGAAAATCTGTTCGGGGAAGATACGGCAGTGCCCGACCCCATGAATACTATGTCGGCCAATTTTGTGATCGAACGTGACACCTTCGACCTGCTGGCGAATTACCGGGATCCTTTTGTGGAAGATAAGAAACCGGTGGTTCTTACCGGAATGGAGGAACCGCCGCCGGCACGTGTGTTGACGACTTCCAAACCACCCAAACCGAAGACGCAATGGCCACCGATCACCTATTTCGGGATCGTAAAGAAAACCCAGTCGAAAGAACCGCTGGCAATTCTGAAAGTGGATGGCCTGCAGCTGATGTTGCGCAAAGGGGAGGAAATGTTCAATGACATCGTATTGAAGGAAGTCTGGAGGGATTCAATCCAGGTAGCTTATAAGAAAGAAAAAAAGACTTTTTACCGATAAAGAGCGATACAATTAAAAGGAATGCGTATGAAAAATAAAATCCAAATTCTTGTTGCCAGCGGGCAATCGATTGTACGAAATGGAGTACGGGCAATGCTTGAACAACAGGGAGAGTTCAGCCTCCGCATCAGTGAAGTGGAAACAGGTGCGGAAGTGATTGATTTTGCAAGTAAACGATCGCTGGACCTCATCATCATGGATATCCAGATGCAACGAACTGATGGACTGGCAACGATCCGGAAGCTGCGTGAGCAGGGGAATGAGCATCCGATCATAGCGATGAGTGCAATGATTGACAAGGGGGTGGTGCGCAAGGCGATGGAGTTTGGCGCACTCGGCTTCATTGTGAAAGACACAGGTGTGGAGGAATTGACGAAAGCGATCAAAACGGTTCGGGATGGAAAGCCATACTACAGCAATGAAGTGGCTCAAATGATGCTCGAGCAGGATCGTGTTTCCGTACAGAAGGGGATCACACGACTGAACCTGACCAAACGCGAATGGCAGATCCTTCAGCTCCTGACCGAAGAATTTACCACGGATGAGATTGCACTGGCACTCAACATCAGTAAGCGTACCGTGGAAGGACATCGTACGAATCTGAAATCTAAACTGCAGGTAAAAACCACAGTTGGTCTGGTCAAATTCGCGATGGAATACGCCCAGTATAATCGTTGGGCTTCCTGACGACCTTTTTTTGATC
>JBNKYR010000024.1:11525-26035 GCA_050300995.1 Crocinitomicaceae bacterium
CAAAGGTTCGCTCTTTCTCCGTTTTCAGGAGCATCCTACCTGATCACCAAGCGTTCTGTTTGATCTCCGACCACAAGAATATACAAGCCACTACTTAGCGCAAGCTGGAAGTTCATTTCCCCACCGCTTACCTTGTCGTGATAAACTACCTTTCCAAGGCTGTTGGTGATGGTCACGTCGTTACCGGTAAGTGCTTCAGGGCACACCAGGGTGAAGCTACCATCAGATGGGTTCGGTGCAAGACGAATGAGCTCAGCCGCTTCGCCTTCCGCAATCCCGAGTGTACTCATTGGAATACAATCTGAAATTTCCTGACAATTATTCATCGTAATGATTACCGCGTATTCACCGCTGGTCTGCGGAATGAAGTTCATGTCTGTTGCTCCAGGGATCGGTGTGTTATCCGCACAGTTGATCCACTGGTAGTCAGCCCATCCCTGCTGAGCGATCAATTGGTTTCCGCTTACCGTTACACCATTGTTGATGTTTGTGATATTAAGTTGCAACTGGATCGTGCTGTCACAGCCTCCCACGCTTGTCGTCGTGTATGTTGCACTACTGTTATCACTGGTGTATGTTACACCATCAATCCATGTATAGCTTCCGCATGCTTCCACCTGGTCAACAGTGGTTGTTGCATTGCATCGACGCAGTTTCTGGATGAAGATATCGTTTCCACCATTAGCCGTAAGGCTGTAAGTTGATGCTCCCGGAGAGAAGTCCGCTGTTACCGTGTAATAACCGGTAGAGAAGACATTTCCGGAAGGATCTGTTGTCAGGGAGAAAGAACAATCATCCTGCGTTCCTCCCACGGACTCTGCCCAAAGGAATGAACCATCCGACTCCAGTTCCATGATGAACGCATCACGGCCTCCGTTGGATGCAAGAATGTATTGTTCTGCTCCTGGGTTAAAATCCACTGTTTCGCGGAAGTATCCCGATACAAGGATGTTCTCATCATTGTCGATACGTACGGCGCACGGTACGTCATTGTCAATTCCGCCAAAGCTCTTTGCCCACAGGTATCCGCCGTTCGGGTCAAGTTTCTGAAGGAAGCAATCGTAGGAACCATTTGATGTATAGCTGTCCACCTCAGGTGTCGGATCAAGGTCTACGGTGCCTACATAAGTACCTGTTACGAATACTTCACCTTCTGTATTACAGATCACGGAGTATGCGTTGTCATACTGGTATCCGCCGATGCAGTTTACCCACTGCAGGTCACCGGTATCGTCCATGCGCATAACAAATGCATCCTGAAGTCCTTCGGAAATATGTGATTCTACACCTACTCCCGGGTCAAAATCAACTACATCGCTGAAATATCCTGCAGAAATCACGCTTCCGTCGAGTCCCGGACAAACCGCTGTAATACGATCGTCTTCAACTCCACCGATAGCCTTTACCCAGGACAGGTTGTTGTTTGCATCGATTTTGAATACGAAAGCATCTTCGCCACCGGCGTTCGAAACATCAAAGTTGCTGTTTCCCGGCTCAAGGCTCATGACAGGGCTACGGAAATATCCGCCTACAATCAGTTCGGTGTCGGTTGCTGAAATACTGGTAACCACTTCAATGGAAGAACCTCCGAAGGTTCGTACCCACTGATAATCGCCGTCCGAATCAAGTTTCAGGACAAAACCATCGCTCTCACCATTGGACATGCGGATATCGACTCCTGGTCCCGGATCAAAATCAACGCCTCCCTGGAATTCTCCCACGATATAGGCGCTTCCGGCTTCGTCAAGTGCTACCGAATAGGCAAAATCCCAGGAAGTGCTTCCCAGCGTACGTGCCCACTCCAGTGCTCCGTCAGGGTTCACTTTCTGAATAAAAATATCGAAGTTTCCGTTGGAATTGTATACCGTTCCGGAACCGTCGTTTGAAAAAATAGTTGAGCCGTAGAACGCCCCAACAGAGAACACATTTCCGTCATTGTCCGAAGCAATGCCAAAACTGTATTCATTGTAAGTACCTCCCATGGAACGCGCCCATGCAAGGTCAGGAGTTTGTGCCAGCGCACCTGCCGTGAGGCATCCGGCAAAGAGAATAGTACTTAGTGTTTTCATCGTATTCTGTTTAAGTTATCGTTGTGTCGTTTGTGTGACTTTATCGATACCAAAGTAGAATGGATGAAAGGCTTTCCCCAGTTGGAATTTCCCAACGTGGCTAATACGCTTTCTAGCGTGAGAGAATAAAGAGTGGGTGTGTAAGGTGTTCTTTTACAAGAAGTAAAGCTCAATGTGTGGACGTGCGAAATGCCTCGTAACACAAGTGTTACGGGCAAATACGCAAGCCGTCAAGCGACTAGTTTTCCGAGAAAAGATGAGCAAACCTACTTTCCAGCACTTCCGTGCAAAGAAAGCTCTTATAGTCGTTTAGGCCGAGGCTTGTGCCGAACCACATACCATGTGTTTTACGGGTGGGTGCCGTATAAACTTTCTGACCATTCGCATCCAGTCCGATCTCACGGATCGCTGTTTTTGTGATAGGGTCATATTCAATCATCCACTGCGCTACGCCTGGAAAAACAAAATTCCTGTAGCTTACTTCCATGAAGTTTCTTAAATGTTTCTCATCTGTCCTGAGAGCGTTCTCAGAGGTAAACGTTAAATACTTCTTCTCACTCATAATCCTGGTTCAAACTGTTCTATTGCGAATACAGGATTCGCCGGTTTCGTTGTAATTTGTTGCTTTCCTTTCTTTGTGGGGTGTTTTGACTCAGAACTACTGAAACACAGTGCAATGGTCAGGCTGACACCTTAAAATATTAACGGTGAGAACGAAAAAAAAGGTTGCCTGAAGGATTAAAAATACCAGCGAAGCCCGAGTTGAGCACCGAAGCTTACGGTATAGGTCTTGTAGAAATCGCGTGGAAGCAGATCAACACCTTCAAAGATATTGACGAACCCGTTGCGGTAATAAGCACCGGTGGTCAGGCCGAGATGTCTGTTGAGACGATAAGTAGCATTGAGTCCGGCAGTTATACCGAAATCAGTTTTACGAAAACCTGGTGAGAGCCATGAAGTTTCTTCTCCGTCCCATTCTTCGTGAACGTCGCTCAGCAAGCCTGCATAGAATCCGATGGAAGCATCCATACGAAAACGTCCGGCTGCCGGGCTGATGAACGCTCTACGGTACATAAGAGATATGCTCTGGTAATTGAGGCAAACTTCCTTTTTTATGTACTGACTTCCCTGAAAGTCAAAGTACTGTTGACACTTTACGTCGTTGAAGAGCAGTCCGAGCGATAATTCGGAACGGCGGCTCCACTGCCATGAAGCGTCTACATAGAACGCTGTGTTGCAACTCAACTTGTTGGTGATTCTGCTTTTCGGATCAAGCCCAAGCGTGGTCGTTGGGTTCTGTAATGTAGAGAATTGCAGGCGAGGAGCCACAGAAATGCTCCAGAGACCTTTGCCCGAATGTGGACGGGAAGCTCCCGGAATTGTTAATTGAGTAAGAACGGGTTGTGGATCATATGACAATGCCAGCGGCTGGACGTCTGCGATCTCAAGTTCGTTTACTTCTGCAAGCGCCGGTCGCGGTTCTTCTTGTACAGTGTTCCCGGTGCCGGCAATCGGTTCGGAAATACGTTCCCGGGTCTCAGGGAAAGAGTTGCCTGTAACATTGGCGTTCACAACCGGGGTGATGGTTGCAATTCCGGAAATGTTCTCTGGTGTAAGCGGAGACTGCTGATCATGTAGGTCAGAGTGGTTCGCTAAAACCGCAGTTGGTTGAGGGGAAGTTTGCACCGGTGTACCTGGGTTGGTGTACACCACTTCCGAAGGAGCAGACGATCCGTTGTCCGCTACAAGCGCTGGAACGCTTTGCCTGGAGGCAGCAGCATTTTCTGTCTCACCGATATCAGGGGTGCCAATATCATTAAGGTCCGAAAGGGCAAACGGAAGAACAACGACCATTCCCGCGAGTCCGATAGAGCGCAGCAGTCCGATACGACGTCCTCTCTGCGCCACGCGAAGTACTTCCAGATTCCTGTTCAGTTCTTCCCATAGTCCGGCACGCGGAATAGCTTCAGCTTTGGCCATGTTGGCTTCGTACCAGTAGGAAGGCCATTCTTCCTCCAGGCGTTGGCGAATCTTTGCCCAGTTCTTCTCATCCGGTGATCCCGGAAAAGAATACCTGAAACGATCCCTATACCACTTCTTTAGCCAATTGTCCGACATAGATCTCTATTTCTTCCAGTGTCATATTGCGCAGCAATATGTCCTTCAGATAGCTCTTTGCTTTGTGCAGTTGCGACTTGGATGTTCCAACACTTATTCCAAGCGTTTCTGCAATTTCCGTGTGTTTATATTCTTCTATATAGTAGAGGTTCAAAACCATCTTGTAGCCTGGTGGCAATTCGTTGAGGACTTCAAAGAAGGAATCCGTGTTCACCGACTTCATCGACGTATTTTCTGTTACGAATTCGTCGTGGGTCAGGTATTCCTCGAAGGAGACCTTGTGCTTTGACCAGAAATCCTTCCGGATCGCATCCACACAATTATTGATCATCAACCTTCGCATCCATCCTCCCAAATTTCCTGTCGCTTCATACTTGTGCAGGTTCTGAAACACCTTCATGAATCCTTCCTGCAGGTAATCGTTAGCGGTATCGTAATCCAAAGCGTACGAGCGGCAAACCTTGAACATATCGTAAGCAAAAGTGTCGTAAAGTTTCTTTTGGGCTTTACTGTTGCCGGCGATACACTTACGGATTAATATCTTCTCTTCTTTTATGGTCACTACTTATTCTGCATGGGCGCTGAACGAAGAATGGATGTTATTGATCAGTTTGTTGTAGATGTTTCCATTGGTCGAACTGTTCACCAAAATACCCTGCGTACCATAAATGTTGCTCTGAACGGCAGCATTCCATGTGGCAAGCGGAACGCCGTCAAAAAGTACTTCCGGGTCAAGTTGGAGCAAGATCTTTTTACTTGTTCCTTCTTCGACCAGTACCGTCGTCAGACCGTTTTCGAGTATTTGTTTTTCAATCACGTCGTTGGTTTGCAGCAAAATGTGCACAAGTTTTTGTCCTCCGCTTGGCGGATGGTAAACACCTTTAATCGACAGGGTAGTACCGGAGACATTCGTCAGTGCCATATCCATTCGAAGATCCTGGTAGGTACCCTGAGGAATATCAAAGTTACTGATAATCATCGGTAATGAGTCAGTTAATTCCACAGAATTTACATCTGTCGCCAGGTAAATGTTCTCTGCCTGGATCCTGCTTCCTTCAAGTGAAAGGCTGCTGAGTTCCACCTCTAAGGTGTCAATCTTCAGAAAGGATTGAGAATTAATAATGTAGTGCTTGCTGGTCAGTTGAAGAGATACATCCGTAGGAACAGTTATTTTCCATTGATCTTTCGAGCAGGCAACGAAGAGTAGTAAGCCGGTAGCAATATAAATAAGCCGCATGATAGTGTCTAGTTAAAGATATTGTCCGGTAGTTTTGTAGGCAGACAATTCCATCATTCGAACTCATAACGAGGAACACGCAACTTTTGGTTGCCTGACCGCATTTTTGAGTAGCAGAACAAATATACGGAAATCAGTTTGATTTTTAGCAATTGCCTGGGACAGAAAACGAATCGCCCGTGCTATAACATACATGGAGCGTCAACGTTATGTAATCAGCGAGTGTTTCCTTCAGTTCAGGGTTTCTCAGGAACATTTCCGTACTTTCATATCATGATGAGCCGATTTTTCTATCTGATTGTTCTGGGGCTGGTAATGACTCCCGGAATTCTGGATGCTCAGGAAACGGAAATCCTGTATGCGAAAGCAGACAGTATTCTTGCCCGCCTGAACGACTGGGATCAGGATGAACTGGAGCACTACGAGCGGCCGCAACTGGATCCGGATCGCGTGACAAGCGGAGAAACAAACGGCTGGATCGAGACCGGAAAAGCAGAGCTGAAGGAATTGGGGGTCCTTGTGGTGTGGAACAACGAACTGCGTCGCTACGATTTCGCAGAGCCGCTGAACATCCTTCCCGCGAAGTTGGAAGAGGTACCCGATCCTTCGACCGGGTTGACCATGATCGCATTGGCTACCGACACTTCCTCATTGCTGAACAAGTGCGATTGCAACGAAGCCATTATCCGCCTGATGAAGGACCAGATTTCCCTGCTTGAACGATTGACCACAGGACTCGATTCCAGGGAGGATACACTACTGTTGAATGACGCATATACCAAACGGCTGGACAAATACTTTGAGGTCTACAAACGTTGTCAACGAATCTATCAAAAGGAACGCTACGACAGTTGTCCCAACGATCGGGAAGGAAATGAACTGGACCGCGAGTTAAATGCCTTGCTGAAGAAAAACGGCTTGCGCTAATTTTGTTGTTTCCACATGTCGAGGAATTCGTTTGTCCGAAAATTCTCCTCCATCCATTGCATTTCTTGATTCAGATCAATTCGTATCCCGGAATTGGTGGAGATCTTTGCCGTGTATTCCATGGAATGAACAATGTTAAAATGCTGAATCGAACGAATGAAAAATAACTTATTGACCATATTTAACAACTTACGTTTGAAAAATATCAATTCAGACATTCCGGGTTGATTCGAGGAAAGGGATGCCAGTACATTTGGTCAAAATCGACACCATGTTACTGCACCTTTCTAAACACACTGTTTCATTTCCTAATTGTATAAATGTGATCTGTTTTGTACTCATGTGGTATTCGGGACTTCGCGCGCAATGCGGTCCCGTGATTTCCGAGCCGAATTGCTCAGTGCCGGGAGCCATTGAGGTTTCCGAAGGGGCCGTTGTGGGAGCGGGACAGACCTACGTGGTCACAAATCCGACAACGCTTAGTTCTTTAACGGTAAACGGGGGAACATTGATCATCTGTTCTACGCTGAGTGTTACGAATTTTAATTTCGCAAGCGGAAATGTCGTTGTGA
Organism: Crocinitomicaceae bacterium; assembly: GCA_050300995.1. Taxonomy (GTDB): domain Bacteria; phylum Bacteroidota; class Bacteroidia; order Flavobacteriales_D; family Crocinitomicaceae; genus UBA4466. The sequence continues at coordinate 18,449 of JBNKYR010000024.1, forward strand.
CATCCGGTAGTGTGCTGAATATTACAAACAACTCTGTAGCGAATGTCTTCGGGAACGGCTGCACACTCATCAACTTCGGAGCTGTGAATACGGCTTGTTCCGTAGTGACCGGACCGAACAACCTGATCTACAATTATTCGCTGACCTCGAGTTTTAACCTGCCGTTTAATCAGCTGGTGGTACAGGGCCCCAATACCCAGTTTATTAATAATGGGGTTGTTACCTCCAGTTTCGTAATCAATACATCAACCAATACGATACAACCGTTCTGTCTCGGTGCCGGGTCAATGATTGTGACTGGACTCATGATCAATGAATACCCAAATGGTTTTGCTGCGCCGGACGGAATGGCTTGTATCAATATTTACAATTCGATCATTAATTCGCAACTGATGACGGACACCTCGAATACCTTTATCTGTTACCTGCAGGCCAGCGTGAACATCATCGGTAGTCCGAATTTCGGTAGTGCCACCGTTGACAACAGTTGTTCCGGTTGTTTTGATCCGCTCGGACCGAACGTTGTCTGGCTTCGTGGGGCGAACGACTTCGGTGGCATTGAACTGGAATGGCAGCTCGAGGATATGCACGAACTGGAAATTATTGAGGTGCAACGCCTGAAGAAAGGATCAACCAGCGAATTTGAGCCCCATTGTTTCGTGAGCAAACTGAGTGCAGACGGGCAGGGGCGTTTCCGCTATCTTGATACGGAAGTCAATATGGGAGAATGGTATTATTACCGTCTGAAATTGCATCAACGGAGTGATGAGGTGCATTATTCGGAAGTAGTCCCGGTTTTTCGGGAACAATATCGGGAAATCAATGTATTTCCGAATCCGGCGGTTTCCAATGTCATCTCGCTCGGACCTGATGTACAGATCAGCGGGGTGTTTAATGTACTGGGTCAATTGCTGGATTACTCCCTCGATGGGAACCGGTTGGTCCTTGATCCGGAATTGCACGAGAAAGTGATCCTTATTACCGGAAAGAACAGGAAGGGCGTATTTTCCGAAAGGCTGATGTTATCGATGCACTAAAGAATGAGATAAACTATGGACGAAGCTCTGGGGCAGGAAGATCAGGTCAAGGTGAGTTATAACCGACTGCTGGTGTACCACCGAACATTTATGAAGTCAATTTCCTTTCACGAGATCTCGGTTTGCATTTTTGAGGACAGGGTCACGAAAGTGATCACTGTGAACGGAGAGATCTATTCAACTTCGAAAAGCATGAATGATATTGAAGAAAAACTTCCCCAGGGTGATTTTTTCAGGATCAGTCGTCATTGTATCATCGCTTACAAGTCAATTGCACGGATCGAACCGTATTTTGGCAATCGCCTGATCATTTTTACCTCTTGCAATCTCCATAGTAGAGCCGTCGTAAGTCGTCCTCGGGTGTCCTCCTTCAAATCCTGGTTAGGTGACTAATTTTCATGTGATTGCCAGAGGATCATTTGCTACTTTTGCGCTTCAACTTTGCTGCGCGCGAATTTAAAGGCGGATGAAGCGTTTTATTGAGAATCTGGAGGTTGCTTTCCAACCCGGGGATAATGCCCTGCAGGCTTTGCAGTCCTGTATGAAGGTGGTGCGTCTCGAAAAGGATCAACTGTACCTGAAGGAAGGCGACGTTTCCGTGCGAATTGGTTTTGTTGAGCAGGGGGCACTGCGTCAGTTTTACGGATCACCCGAGAAAGAATACTGCAATGATTTCTATTTTGAGAATTCGGTGGTATGTTGCTTCGGAAGTATGCTCTCCGGGCAGCCTTCGGCTTTCAATATTGCGGCCATTGAAAAATGCGAGATCCTTTCCTTCGACTATGTGGACGTTCTGGATCTGATCGAAGAACACACGGCGCTTCGTCAGTTTTCTTCCTTTCTTCTGCAGGAACACATTCTACAATCGGAAAAGCGCTATGCCGAATTGTTGCGTTCTTCTCCGGAAGAGCGTTTCCGCCGTCTGCTTGAAAATCACCCCAAGATCTTCAGGCGGATTCCGTTGCGCTATGTAGCCAGTTATCTGAATATCACTCCTGAAACCCTGAGTCGTTACCGCGCGAAGTTGTAGATGTTGAGAAAGCCGGAAAAAACTGTTTGTTTTAGTTGTAACTTCGCGCCACCGAACTCGTCTTACGCGGAAAAAATGATCCTTGTTGAGCCCATACGAAACAGTGAAGATCGTGTCTACGCCCGCCTGATGTACAACGCCGATCAGAACTACCTGTTGATGAAATGGGTAGGATCCTGTACCCGTGAGGAAATGAAACATGCCTCTTTGCGAATGCTTGACTGGCAGATGCGCGAGGGCTTTCTTTACGGGACACATTTCCACGTACACGACACCAAGGAGCTTGAAGGTGCCTGGACCGGACTCGTCGATTGGATCACGGATTACTTCTTTACGGAAAACTACAAGTACGGGCTCCGTTATAACATCAGCGTTCTTTCTCCCGATATTTTCTCGAAACATTCATCCATGCAGCTCGAACGCAAGAGCTCGGACAAAGTGATTACCGTGCTCAGTGAAACGCTGTCACAGGCCGAAATGTTCATCGCGGAAAAGCGCCGCGAGGAAGTTTTAACGGGGGCAGTCTGAATCCGGGAGCTTCCTGCTTTCAAAACCAATTAAATATCGGGGATTCCTGAGAATTTTTGAGTAATAGATTTTTACTATCAGCAATTAGGGATTATCAATGGACTTCTTCCTGAATGATTGGTAACTTAGTCGGAAACCGAACAACCTAAAAAGACATTTATGGAAGATCACACACATGCCGGAGGAGGCAAATGTCCTTTTACAGGACATGTACCCAAGCACGGAGCCGGCGGAGGAATGAATAATCGCGATTGGTGGCCGAACCAATTAAAGTTGAACATTTTGCGGCAACATTCATCGCTGTCAAATCCAATGGGCGAGGAATTCGATTATGCCACTGAATTCAGTAAGCTGAATCTGGCAGCCATTAAAAAAGATTTGGAAGCTCTAATGACCGATTCGCAGGATTGGTGGCCAGCCGATTTCGGTCACTACGGACCGCTGTTCGTGCGAATGGCCTGGCACAGTGCCGGCACCTATAGGATCAGCGACGGTCGTGGAGGCGGAGGGAATGGAAATCAACGATTCGCACCGCTCAATAGCTGGCCCGACAACGCAAACCTCGACAAAGCACGTCGTTTGCTCTGGCCGATCAAGCAGAAGTACGGAAAGCAAATATCGTGGGCCGACCTGATGATCCTTGCCGGGAACGTGGCCCTGGAATCCATGGGCTTTAAAACCTTCGGATTCGGTGGCGGACGTGAAGATATTTGGGAAGCGGAAGAAGATGTGTACTGGGGTGCAGAAGCCGAATGGCTGGGTGATAAACGTTACGCCGGAGACCGTGACCTGGAAGATCCGCTGGCTGCTGTGCAGATGGGACTCATTTACGTGAATCCGGAAGGGCCGAACGGAAATCCTGATCCTGTGGCCGCCGCTAAAGACATTCGTGAGACCTTCCGTCGAATGGCGATGAACGACGAAGAGACCGTTGCCCTGATCGCAGGTGGTCATACGTTCGGAAAAACACATGGTGCAGGAGATGCCGGTCTGGTAGGACCGGAGCCTGAAGCAGCACCGATTGAAGAACAGGGACTTGGCTGGAAGAGCAGTTACAAGTCGGGAAAGGGTGGAGATACCATCACCGGCGGTCCTGAAGTTACCTGGACGCAAACGCCGACGCAGTGGAGCAATTATTTCTTTGAGAACCTTTTCGGGTACGAATGGGAATTGACGCAGAGTCCGGCAGGCGCGAAGCAGTGGGTAGCGAAAGATGCGGAAGGGGTGATCCCGGATGCATTCGATTCGTCAGCGAAACACCGTCCGACGATGCTGACAACCGATCTCTCTCTGCGCTTTGATCCCGAATACGAAAAGATCTCACGTCATTTTTATGAGAATCCCGATGCATTTGCGGATGCCTTTGCACGTGCATGGTTCAAGCTGACCCACCGCGATATGGGACCGCGTGCCCGCTACCTCGGCCCGGAGGTTCCGGAAGAAGAACTGATCTGGCAGGATCCGTTACCGGCGGTAGACCATGCGTTGATCGATGAAGAAGATATTGCTGCACTCAAAAAGAAAGTGCTGGCGTCCGGACTGAGCGTTTCACAATTGGTATCTACTGCCTGGGCTTCGGCTTCCACGTACCGTGATTCCGACAAACGTGGAGGTGCTAATGGTGCACGTATCCGACTGGCGCCACAAAAGGATTGGGAGGTGAACCGACCTGGTGAGCTTTCGAAGGTGCTTGGTACCCTGGAGGGCATCCGTGCTGAATTCAACGGTGCACAGGGGGATAAGCAGGTGTCCATGGCCGATCTCATTGTTCTTGCCGGATGTGCGGGAGTGGAGAAAGCGGCGCAGAATGCCGGTCACGAAGTAACAGTGCCGTTCTTCCCGGGGCGTACCGATGCCGCGCAGGAGCAAACGGATGTAGAATCCTTTGCGGTGTTGGAGCCATTGGCAGACGGTTTCCGCAATTATCAGAAGGCGGGCTATACGGTTGCCGCAGAAGAACTTCTCGTGGATCGTTCACAACTGATGACGCTGACGGCACCGGAAATGACAGTACTGGTCGGAGGCATGCGCGCATTGAATACCAATTACGACGGATCGAAGCACGGCGTCTTTACTGCCCGTCCGGAAGCATTGACCAATGATTTCTTCGTGAATCTTCTGGACATGGGAACGAAGTGGACGAAAGGTGCAGAGGAAGGCGTGTACGAAGGTCGCGACCGTGCCAGTGATCAACTCAAATGGACAGGTACCCGCGTGGACCTCGTGTTCGGTTCCAATTCCGAATTGCGTTCCCTGGCAGAAGTGTATGCCAGCGCGGATGCCGGAGAGAAGTTCGTAAACGACTTCGTGGCCGCCTGGAATAAAGTAATGAACCTGGATCGTTTCGATCTGGATTGATTGTTATATCTGACATGATAGGGAAGGGTGATCCGAGAGGGTCACCTTTTTTGGTATTTCACCTTCGTTTTAAAGGGCATGCCAGCGCTAAGGTAATTGTTGCAGTTTTTACTTCTCAAAACAGGTATTTGTACGTACTCTTTAATCAGATTAAGTGGTTATTTTTGGCCGTAGTAAAAAACGCGGGAACAGCTAATTTCGCAACACTTTAGTCAAATACTAACCAATATGCCACTATTCAACATTAACGAGCTTTCCGTCAAGGAAATCAATGAACTTCTCCCCCAGATCGACGGAGTTACTCAAACAATTGCGAAAAAAATAGCCTCCTACGCTAAAGGGAAACTCGAGGCGGGAAGTATGGCTTTTAACGACAAGCAGGAATTACTCTATGTATTGAAGCAGTCAGGATTGAACTCGCGATATGTGACAGGAGTTTCGGATGCCATTGAAGTAAGTGCGGGTATCGTTGGAACGAATGATCTCTCGTCCGTAAAAGAGGGTCTTCTGACGATGACTTCAGCACAGTTATCAGGTGAAATAAATATTGGATTGAAGAAGTTCAAAAGGCCTGACAATCTGGAGATCAGTAAACCGGACAGTGTGGCAAAGAAGTTGGAAACAAAGCCGGAAGACGATGATCAGGTGCTTTGTAAGATCAGCAATCTGCCGGAAAGAAGGGAGGAACCGATCCGGGTGTATAACCAATTGGAATGCGGGATCAACAGCGATGATTTCAACGGTAACGCACCACTTGGGTATGCAGAACGGATAGATCTGGGAGGGGCTAATTTTACCGAAGCAATTCAGCAATATGTAGAAACGTATGGCATCGATCGTTTTTTCTATCGTAAGACAAATGCCTTTCTGAGTAGGGTTTTTAATCCTCAGCTGAACTATACGTTCGTTGAAATTCAGGAATACCTGATTAACAGAGCAGTAAGTGCTCTGCTGTATGAGACGGATTCAACACTTTCGGTTCAGGACTTCCGAAGACGTTATCTCGGATGGGATACGACGACGTTGTTTAATGCCGGTACTTATTACAGCCTGGAAGAGGTGGACAATGCGATTCGCGTAAATCCCATTTTGATGAATACCATTTCCAATGACCTGATCTCCGAGCTAGGCGCTTTGAAGACAAGTCTTAACTCGGAGCTTGACAGTCTTGTCATTGAAAGTACTTCGGAATATCTCCATTTCTATGAGCAGGTTGTAGAGATGCTGGCAATTGTACAGTCAGGCACACACAATGAGCCTACGGAACTTGTTTATTATAAGGGAGAGATTTATTACCCTATGGGAGTTGTTACCTTCGTCTATAAAAAGCACATCTTCCTGAAGGATACATTCACTGTGGAAGACCTTGAGGATATGCATGCGAATGGAGTTCCGGAAGAGAGGTTTGAAGAGATCTCCCGGATATTAACTTTTATCCGTGACGAGTTCAAAGATTATGAAAATGAGTTCGGACCTACATGGAATATACTCGGAGGAAGATACAGATACAATCACCTGGACCGTAAAGTGACACGTTTCAAGATCCGCAAGCAATTCGTGGATTTACTTTATGATTTGAAACGTATTTTGTCTCAATATATGGAGTCTGAGCTTCAGGAACTGGTTGCTGAAAACCTGCGTAAAAAAAGTGAGTTGAAAGGAAAGCTATCCGTGGTAGATGCGGGGCTTGGCATGCTTGATTCGGGAGTTATTGCCGAAAGTGCAATTGTACGGGCTGTTGAATACCTTGGTTCTTCCATGGAGGTGAAGAAATACGTGGCGGATATTATTCCGAAGGCGGTTATAACCGAAGACAGATACACAGGTCAATCATTGTTGGTGCTTCCACCTGAAAACCGGCTGGATTCCATGCTGAAATACCGACCTCAGGTGGGGTTGATCTCCGAGTATTCGTTGGAGGTGTTGCATCAGAAATTCGGATACGGCAAACACCTCTATAGCGAATCATTATTTCCGGGCGAGGAAGTAACCGTAGAGATGTCCTCCACTTCGAAGTCGGAGATCCAGATCACGACCAACAGTAGCGAGAAGATCTTTGAAGAGGCCAATTCGGAGACCAGTACCGATTTTAACAAGGAACTGAACAACGAGTTCAACAAAACGACTGACAACCAGAAAAAGCGGAACGAGAGTTTCGGACTCAATGCCAGTGCGTCTGCGAATTGGGGATGGGGAGGAGCAAATATCAGTACCAATTACACCAAAGCATCCGAGTCCAGTCAGGCAGTAAATGAAGCTGTGAAGAATGTGGCAAATACAACGGACAAACTGGCGAAAAAACTGTCAGATCAACGACAGGTAACTTTTGAAAAGAGCAGTACGTCACAAAGTACCTATACCTCCGAGGATACAAGTAAAACAACCCGCAAGTTTACCAATATCAACAAGGAACGAACCTTGACATTCAACTTCTTCCAGATCACGAGGGAGTACCAAAATTCGTTGTTTTTGGATGAAATGTATTTGCATTACAATTCAGGGAAGTTTGAGTTTGCAACCATTTTCGTGACGATGGATATTTACTTGCTGACCGTGGATGATCATATCCGTCAGATCCCGGGTATGTATTCGTTTGTGAGGAGCCTTGAGAAGGAAACCAGTCAAACGATCCTG
>JBNKYR010000025.1:0-24724 GCA_050300995.1 Crocinitomicaceae bacterium
GTAGTGAGTTCTTCGGTAGCATCAAGCTGGACCTTAAAACTGTGTTCAAAAAGAACAGGATCCGAAAGTTGTTCGGCATTGATCAATTCCGGAGTCAGGTAGTCTTTTCCGATTGCGCGGATGATTGGCTTGTTGCGGTGCCGATCTGTAAAGACAGTCACATCAAGTTGAAGGCAATATTCCAGGATGCGTTTATCCAGCATTGGATAGCGATACTCAATTCCGTTCTCCTGCCCCAGATTGTACCAGGCTTCGCAACGGTCTGCCAGATGATGTCGGGTAAGAATTCCAAGCATAAAGTGCTGTGGCGATTTCTGCATGCCAAGATCCATTGCGGAATTGTTCATTTTCGGGAGATAGCGAATTAGTTTTCGCGAGGTTTTGTATTTGAAAACGGGGCGCCGCCTGCGGGTCGCGATGGCGTTGTTCAGGACATGAGCGAAGGTGTTTTTGACCCCTCTTTCTTTGCGAAGACTGAAAAACTCTCCCCACCTCCCTTTTTTGAACAGGCTGTAAAGGAGTGCCGTGTCTCCCGGTCCCATGAATTCGTCTCCGCCCCAGCCACTGAACATCAGGTTCACGCCACGTTTCCGGGCATTTTGTTGAACCCGGTATTCAAAGGGGAAATCCAGAGGGTGTTTCCAGTCTTTCAGTGAATTCAGGAAATCATCTTTCGAATAGGATGTGTAGACAGGATCAATATCTGCGGAAGCGCAAAGATGATCAATCAATGGTCGTTCATCATCGTTGGCTTTTTCCGCGACAAGTGTACGGGGTGGTGACCAGCTAAACCCGTAGAATCGATCCTGCTGGCATTCTTTTCGACACATAACGGCAATAATGCCGGAGTCTAGGCCGCCGCTTACATGTGCACCTATCACGTAGCGTGTATCCATCCTTAAACTGACGGCGGATTTCAGCAATTTGTAAAGGTGGCTGACAGCATCTTCGAAACGTATTGTTTTGTTGATAGTGATTCGGTCCGGAAACCAGTAATGCGTATTTTTCAAGGGGTGTTGGTCCAGGCTGACATAGCTTCCGGGCATTACGCGCAACACATTTTCAAAGGGGCTGAAATCATAATTGCCGGCATAACTGAAGAAGCGGCTCTCAACAAACGCAGGAAGCAGTTCTTGATCCCTGCAAAGGCGCCGGGCAAGTACGTACGTATCAGAGCCGAAGAAAATCCCGTTTTCGGTGGAGATCAGAGTGAGAGGAACTGTTCCGACATGATCGCGGATGGCATAATATTTCTGTTGCTGTTCATCGAGCAGGAGCATGGCAAACTCCCCGCAAAGGTGGTCGGCAAAGGAAATACCTGATTCCAGGTAGCGCTGCAAAAGAAAATTGAGATCAGGATGCTTTCTGGTTTCCGCCGTTGTGTAATCGTAGAAAATCTGACCAATAACTACGAGCGTAATTCCGGCCTCCCGGAAATGCTTTGCATGAAAGGATGCTTCGGCTGGTAAAGCCTCATGAATATGAGATTCGACAATTAATCTTCCCTCCCTGAATCGGGTGGTTCGATAAGTCGGGTTGCACAGATCGGAAACAACAGAAGAAAAGGTAGATTGCTCGCCTTGAGTTAAAATTGAGGCATACGAAAAGTAGCCGATGTACATTCACTAGCTTTTTTTCTCGAACGGTTGCGGTTTTGGAAAGGTTCCGGTCTCCTGTTTGATCTTAATCTGTCGGATTCCGGGGCTTTCCCATTTCTTCTTAGTCTTAGGCATCACTAATTGATTATCTAACTAAAATACGGAATTATTTTCTCTTTTATTCCATTCTGTTCCGATTTCCGTCAGGTTAGAAGGTGTGAGCCTGCACGTATCCACCGATGGCCGGAACTACTTCAATGTTTCCTGAAACAATCCAGGCGTGAGCAAAATCCGGTGTGGAGCCGTCGGTCTGGACGCCGAGAAAGGCTGTGGATCTCAACTTTCGGTTGTTGAGCAGCACACGCGCAGCAAATGTTTGTACAAGGCATTTGTTCTTCCAGAAACTTAGTTTGGAAGCCCTGCGGATCGCTACCCGGATCTTTTGTGCGAGTTCAGGGTTTTCTTGAGTCGCATCCGGACGTTGTCTGAATTTCCGTTCCAGTTTAGGGTAAGGAAGCAAGAGGAAGTAGATCCGACAACGAAAAAGCTGCCAGAATGCTGCAAAGAGGAGTTTTTGCTCCTCAGGATTCAAACGAAAGAATGATATGATTCCTCCCCGTTTCATCGGTTTTCGAGAAATTTGATCAGGGAACTTGTCGTCTCTTCCAGCGGATGGTTTTCCGGTCGTTTGAAAAGGTACATCGGAATATCGTGACAAAGGGCTGTGATCTCATCGAACATTCGTGCCCGGGAGGCTTGCATGCTTGTTGTCAGTTCTTTCCAATATTGGTTGAGCAGGGTTTTTTCAAATTTTTCGGCACCGTTTAAAGTCTGAAAACTTACTTCCGAACCACCGATCTCACCAAAAAGGATTATATCCGGACGAAGTGAGGCGTCTGCTCCCTTCAAACTGACGTAGAACTTGTCCATTTCTTCGTGAACGCGTTGAAGGTGATGATCTTCAAATCCCAATTGATCCAGCGCATCCTGCCACAATTTCAGGCTTTCTGAAATCTGCATGATCCTGCCATGCCGGATTGGGGTTATATCATCTGTCAGGAAATGCGCGTCGTGGTTTTTGCACATGGAAAATGTAATCGAGGACTTTCCGAAGCCGCTGTCACCGCACACAATTACGGCATTGCCATTCAGTTGAAACGATGAGGCATGGAGGGCGAGAATCTGACGCTGATGAAGAATGGAGCCCAAAATTGAACCGTTGAGGTACAAATGGATCGCATCTTTTTTGAGGGGCATTTCGGGTTTCAGAAGAACTCGCCTGCCGCCCTCCGAGTAAAAGGAGCCGACATCAGCGACATGAATTCGGAACTGGTCTTCATTTGCTTCCAGTCCGGCGGCACGATAGAGTACAGGATCTACAGGGGGTAAATGATCCGTCAATTCGATATCTACATCTTCCAGAAGAAATTTGAACTTCATGAACCCCGAAGACGTTTCAGGAACGACTTTCTGGCGGGTTCTGTGCTTCCGTAGCCATAACCATACCCGTAGCCATACCCGGTTTTGGTATTTTTTGTAACAGCATTAATGACAATGCCGACATGCTGAAGTTTTCCTTCCCGGATGAGATTGGCCGGAAGCGCCAGTTGTTTTTTCTCGAGGAAATGAGCTCTTACCACGTAAATACAGGCATCAGCAAGGTGACTGATCAGTAGCGTGTCCGTCACAAGTCCGACGGGAGCTGTGTCAAGAACGATCATGTCAAATTGGGTCCGCAGAGAAGCAATCAGCTCGGCAATTTCATCGCGCATCAGAATTTCCGAAGGGTTAGGAGGAATGATGCCGGAAGGTAAGTAGTACAAATGTTCCAGCGCAGTATCCCGGATAATAAGTTCGTTTAGTTTCAAGCGATCATCGAGTACAAAATCGGTGACACCTTTACCTGCTTTGATGTTCGCGTATTCGGTCAGTTTAGGAGCGCGGAGGTCCAAACCAACCACCAGGGTCTTTTTCCCGGTGAGTGCGTAGGAGGCGGCCAGATTCATGGCGATAAACGACTTTCCTTCCTGAGCGACGGTTGAGGTTACCATCAAAACCTGTCCATTTTCTGCTTTTCGATTCAGTACGAAACTGGTATTGGTTCGCAGGATTCTGAAGGCTTCAGCTTCCGGGCTATTGCTTCCCGAGGAAACCACCATTTTCTGCTTCCCGGCCCATGGAATGTTCCCGAAATGCGGCATGTTGTGTTCATCGAGGTCTTCCCGGCTGTTCACCTTGTTATTGAGCAATCCACGGATGTAGATCAACGAGAAAGGAATGAAGAGCCCGAAGAAGAGCGCCACGGCATAATATACTTTCTTGTTTGGTGATACAACCGCGCCATTGCTGTATGCGGATTCAATAATTTTCGAGTTGCCTTCCACTACCGCAGAAGCGATTTCATTTTCCTCCCGTTTCTGGAGGAGATATAGGTACAGTGATTCTTTCACCTGTTGCTGGCGATCAATGGAACGAAGCACCCGCTTATGTTTCGGCAATGAGGAAATGTCTTCATTGATCGATGATTCAAGGGATCGCAATCGGTTGACCTCCAGTTGCAGGGACGAACGTGAGTTCCCCAAGCTTGTTTTCAGACTGGCGCGAATGCTTTTCAGTTCATTCTCCAGTTTGATTACGCCCGGATTTTTCGGACTCGAATTTTCCAACAGTTTGATACGTTCCAGGGCAATACGATTGTAATCCTCTACAGCGTGGTTGATTCCATAATCCTCCAATCCGAGGTTTGCCGGAAGCAAGGTTTCAGGGTCCTCCAGTTTCACAAGGAAATCGTAGAGAAATTTGATCAGTTCGAGTTGGATTTCCGCATCCACGAGATTTTTTTCGTTCACGAGTGTGCGGTCGTAAAGCGATTTTTCACTCAGCAGAACATCCGAGAAATCGTACTGTGTTTTATACTCTTCACCTTCTTTTTCAACTTCCGATAATTCATCTGCAATGGCACTGATCCGGTCATTGATGAAATCCGTTGTGTTGCGATAGATCTTCATTTGATCATCAATGGTCTGACGCGTGTGTTCAACAACCAACGAATCGAGAAAATCGTTGTTCTTGAGTACATTTGGTCCACGAATGGAAAGTTGAAGAATATCAACCTGATCACTGATCGGTTCGACTTTCAAACGTCCCTGAAACCCGGTCACCGTTGCTTCGATCGGACGGATGTAGATACTGATGCGCTGAGCACCGTTCTTTCCCGTGTAAAAGCGCGTGGCATCCAATACGAACCGACCGATCTCGGACTGGATGGTATCACCGAAATTGTAAGGTTTTGATCCCAGTTGCTCATTGTCGATGAAATAGAATTTCTTCGCGCTGATGATCTCGATGTCGAACTTGGAAGCGGTTTTTACCTCTGCAGGGTCTCCGTCGATCAACCGGATCTGTACCGGTGAGGTCTTGTAGTATTCTTTGCGTTCGATCCCTGTTCGTGAGCCAACCAGAAAATATTGAATGTTCAGATCGAGTTTTCGTACCACCCGTTCGATCAGCGGACGCGAATGCAGAATCTCTTTTTCATTGTGCAGATTGTTATAATCAACCGATCCTTCGAAGAGTCCAAGATCCTGAAATGCATAGAGTTCGGAATAGGCACCACCCTTGTCGAATTTGATGAGCAGTTTGGCTTTGGATTCGTAGCTTTTCGGAGTATAACGAAGCATGAACCAGGTCGCGGTAAACGCGATGAGGATCGCAGCCGCAAACCAGCGCCAGTGGGAAACATACGTGTGAAGTAGGTCACGAACGTTTATTTCCTCCCTGAATTCTTTTTTTCGTATTTCCTGCTCTGTCAAGTTTACTTAACAATTAAAATCAGTGTCGATATGATCAGTGATGTGGCAGAGATAATTACCCCTCCTGCCGTTCGCATAACCGAAGCATCATATCGTGACTTGCTGTTAGGTTCTACGTAAACGATGTCATTCTGTTTCAAATAGTACGCAGGAGATTCGAAGAGGTTTTTGGAAGTCAGGTCAACACGGTACTCCTTTTTCTGGTTTCCTTCCGTGCGGATGACCAATACATTCTGACGTTTTCCGGTGATCTTCAGGTCGTGGGCAATTCCAATGGCCTCAAGGATCGTAATGCGTTCATTCGGAATGGAAAAGGTACCCGGATGATCGACCTCTCCCAAAACAGTCACCTTGAAATTAAGGATGCGCAAAGAAATGCTTGGTCCGTCCAGGTATTCGGCCAATGTGCTTTCCACCACCTTCACAGCCTCACCATGCGTGAGTCCTGCTACCTTCACCTTTCCGATGATCGGCATGCTGATGGTGCTGTCTTCGGCAATCAGGTAGCCAAAGCTGGCGGCCACACCGTTCTCATACGATCCGCTTTGGTTTCCCTGACGAACCAATTCAGCCTGGTTGAAGGGTTTGGCTACTTCCGGGTCACTGGTGGTAACTTCAATAGAAAGGATGTCTCCCGTTTCCAGACGAATGGTGCGTTCCGCAATTTGCTCGATGGTCTCGTCGCCATGCTCAAAATAAACCAGGTGTTTTGTATTGTGACAAGCGCTGAGTACAAAGTAGGCAAGAATGGTAAAAATGAGTAAAGTGCGCGAGTAGTACATAGTTTTCAACGAATGAATATTCAATCAAAAATAAAAGAATTCCGAGGTGAATCCGATTTCTTTCTAATTTAGACTAATGATCAACCGTAAGTTACGCATATTCGTTACACGGGCGGTACGATACACGAAGGTTTTGCTACTACTCTTCGATATCATCGTGCTTAATCTGTCATTTTTTATTGCCATCTATCTTCGGTTTGGAACCTTTGATTTTCCGTATCACTCGGACTATCTAAGACTTCTGGGATTGGGGAATGTCGTATGGGTTTTGCTGATCGGGGTGTTTGATGCGTATAAAGTAATGCGCTTCGAACTGGTGGATATGATGCTCAGGCGTACGTTCAGGATGGCGGTGACGCATATTTTATTGCTGCTACTTGTTTCGTACATCATTGATTTCCGGGATTCTTCTCGTTTCGTTCTGATGATTTTTTTCTGCTTTATGCTGGGAGGCACCCTTCTGTACAGGGTTTTCCTCTTTGAAATGCTGAAATACATGAGGAGGCGAGGGGTGAATCATAAAGTGGTTGCCATTGTCGGATACAACGATAACGCCAAGGATATCTACGAAGTACTCACGGCTGATGTAGCTTACGGGTACCGTGTGATGGGATTTTTTACCGATGAGGATGTCAATCCGCGGGAGGTGCGTTACATCGGCCCGATCGATTCAATCGAGGATCATTTGAAAAAGGGATTGATCGAGGAATTGTATGTGGCACTTACCACGACGAATGCACGCCGGGTTCACAAGATTTTTGGTTTGTGCGATCGCTATGGAGTGCGTGTACTGATCATCCCGGACTTTCAGAAGTACACTACTGCGCGTCGGGTACAAATTCATTATTACAGTCATATTCCGGTACTGCGTATGCGTACGGAACCGATGGCTTACTTTGTCAATAAGCTGGTGAAGCGGGCGTTTGATGTGGTCTTCTCGCTTTTCGTGATTCTGCTTGTTTTTCCATGGTTGTTCCCAATACTGATGATTGGTGTGAAGCTGAGTTCTTCCGGCCCTGTTTTCTTCAAACAACGGCGTTCCGGTGAAGACAAACGCGAGTTTACCTGTTATAAATTCCGGTCCATGCGGGTGAATGAACTCGCGCACGAGAAACAAGCCAATGAGAACGATCCTCGGATTACCCGATTTGGTGCTTTTCTTCGGAGGACCAACCTGGATGAGCTACCGCAATTTTTCAATGTGTTGACCGGAAGTATGTCCGTAGTGGGGCCGCGTCCGCACATGTTACGCCATACAGAGCAATATTCGGAACTGATCCACAATTATCTCGTGCGGCATTACGCCAAGCCGGGAATTACGGGTTGGGCACAGGTGAACGGCTACCATGGGGAAACCCGGCAGTTGCGATCAATGAAAAAGCGGGTAGAATACGATATCTGGTATATCGAGAACTGGTCATTTATGCTCGATCTGCGGATTATTTTGTCTACCGCATTCGATACGCTGAGAAGTTGCTTTAAGCGTTAAGCCAATCCGGAAAATCGCTGTATCCGTGGGCGGAAAGCAGGGCTTTCAATTCCTTGTTGTGCACCTGATAATATTCCTGTAATTGCTGCCGCGTTTGCGTGTAGGGGTCTTCAGACAGCGATTTCTGCGCATTGACACGATGATACCACCGGATCAGCCAACGCTTGAGTCGGTCATTTCTCCGGAAAAACCCCTGAAACCGTTTGTTCATCCGATAGGCAAATGCCCGTAACGCCTTGCTTCGGGCACTGTGGTACTGGTTCACCGGCCGAAAGACAATTCCTTCGGTACCCGATGGGTCCAGGTTCAGCCAGTGAAGTAAGTCCTTACAAACCGATTCGGGATCCCGGATGAGGTTTTCAAAGAAAACGATCCGGATATCTGTGGCGGGGTACATGCTCAACCATTCTTTGAGAAAGGTGGAGTAATGACCGTCTGTCAATCCGTTGAAGAGGTAATCCCGTGGCTCCTGATCAAAATCTGTATTTCCATTGTAGACTTTGCAGGCGGTAAAATAATCATCAAGAGTCATTCCTGCTTCGGCTACTTCCCTGGAGATGTATACGTCGTTGTTTTCACGGACCATCTTATACAGGGAGATGAAACGTTCGACCGGATCCCGGAAAAGAAAGATCATTTTCGGTTGGCGTCCCAGAAACTTACGAATGTAGGTGGCAGTACCGCTTCCCCCGCGCAGGTAGCCGGGGCTCGCTTCCATCAGGTAGCGGTCCTTCTCGCTGACCGTTTTGAAAAACTCGTGGTATTTGTCGATGTTTTCGGAGGGAAGCCCATATCGAACGGGAACGAAAAAGCCGGTTTCCTTCACTTCAGAAGGACAAATCCCGGGTACCTGCCCCAGATAGGTAAAGAGGGCAGATGTTCCGCTTTTGAAGGTGCCTCCGATGATGATATAGTCCCGTTGTTCCACTTTCCGAAAATACGTTTTTAGTTCATGTCCATGGAGGATCTGCCCAGGCGGGTGGTGAAAATGATCTTAAAGATGCTCCAGCGGGTTTTCATTGAAGTTTTGAGAATCCCGAACTTTCCTGCGAAGAGCATTTTAAACACGAAGTAATTGAAGCGCGCCCAGAAATACATCACAAACCGGATATACGTCCATCCGGTGAGGTGTTTGCGCATCGCCAGGTATTGATTCTTTTTCAAATGGTAGAAGAGGAAATGTACGTTCGGATTTCGGACATCAAGGTTTTTCGGTGCTTCTTCCTTGTGCGTGTTACTGCCGTGCACTTTGTGGTAGATCACACTTTGCGGTTCGTACCAGATCCGCAGGCCGGCTTTGGTAGCGCGAAGACAGAGTTCAAGGTCTTCACAGTACATAAAGAAATCCGGATCGAAACCTTTCAATAATTTCAGTGAATCGTTGCTGAACAGCATCATACAACCGGAAGCAAACGTAACATATCGTGCACGGTTGGCACCTTCCGCCGAAGCTTTTTGATTCAGGTCGATGATATCCGGCCATCCCTTTTTGTAGTTGATGTCTGCTCCGCCGTACCACACGATTTCCGGTTGGTCATAATACATGATCTTACCGGTAGCGATCGATATATCGTCGGAATGTCTGAAGGCCTTCATCAGGATGGTCAGCGCTGACGTAGCGATTGTCGTATCGTTATTGAGCAAAAGGAGATACTCAAACGTAAGGTTCTCCTGTGCCCAACGGATTCCCTGGTTATTGGCCTGCCCGAAGCCGGTATTCTTTTCGTTGAAAATCAGATGAACGCGCGTTTCAATGGCATGCAATTCCTGCAGCTTTTCCTCATTCGGTTCGGAATTGTCGATCACCACAAAATAGGGGTCAACTTCCGGGTCCTGCGCGCGGATACTTCGGATACACGCCAGAGTGTCTTCCGCTGACTGGTAATTGACCAGTACAACCACCAGTGAAGTATGGGGAAGTTCAGAGGGCTTGTTCATGTCTGAATTTACCAATTTCTATGAGCGTAAGCAAGACCATAAATTCCAGGGGGATCACAACAGTCAATCCTGAAATGATGGTATGGATCAATGCAAAAAGCATGTAGAGTTTAATTCCTGTAATTGACGTTACGGAAACAAAACGTTTTCGCCGGTAATTTTTCCACCAGTAGTACCATTGCGACAGGTAAGCGAAGAGCCCGGGAATTCCGAAGCAGGAAAGGATTCCCAGGATCCCGATGTCTGAAATGTAGAAGTACGACAGGCCGGTCATTTGTTCAAGGTTGGAACCTTTGATCTTTCCGATTCCGATGACCGGATGCTCACGGATACTCTTCAACGCGAAGTCGGTTTCTTTGATCCGGGCTTCTACGGAGGCATCCGAATAGTCTTCTTGCTCGTTCTTCAACAATTCGATGGCTCCCTCAAATTTTTTGGCGATCGATTTTCCGAACTCCGTGGAGTTAATGACTACCGATCCGATCGGGATCAAAAGCATAAGAGCAATAAGTAAGCTGACACCTGCCGTTCGTTTGCGGAAATGGTAGAGCATGAATGCCATGCAAAACAGGGAAATGAGGAACAGGCTTCGCTGAAAATCAACCCAGTGGTTGGCTGAAAACAAGATCACTGCCAATAATAGGTATTGGAATTTGGATCGCTTGAAGAACCGATCTACATAAATGAATGCAGAGAGGTTGATAACTCCTTTACGCATGGCCATGACGCCAAAGGCCTTTTCTTCACCCGCGGCAAACTGGGCTCCCGTAGCATACAGGAACAACAGGACGAAAAAATATCCCCAGGCCAGATAGAGCAGGGTCCGTTCCAGGGTCTCCATAGAAATCCTGTAGCGCATGCTGAAAAAGTAGATGGGAAACATTACCCCTGTCAGGTAGACGGGTGAATTTGTTAGCAATCCGTCCTTGTAAGATTGACCGTAAGCCCAATGAGTGGCGAGCACGGATTGGATGAACAGGGCCAGAAACAGGATGCCCATGAAGCGCATGAATGGCGGAAATCTCCGGTAATAAAATGCGAGCAAAAAGTATCCGAATGTGCTGAGGAGAATGGCCACAGCGGACATTATTTGAGCCAGTGGTGTCAACGCAAACGTATCGAATCCGAGCAGGAGAGCAAGCGCCAGAATGGCCAGAACGATATTTCGTACCGGGATCATGGTTTTGCGGGCTTCCAATAGGAGAAGTCAATACCGGTTACTGTTTTCAGTTTTTCCGGCTCGTCTGAGAAGTAACGAAGGAACAGTTGGTCACGAAGAGCCGGGTCGAGTTTTTTTTCTCCGGCGGTCATTTCCCGGCTGTTGAGTTGCTTTACTTTTTTACGGATCTTCCGTCGTGCACCTTCCGGCATTAATCTTCGCAGTAAGTTGCGCAATGGTCCTCTGCTGGAAAGTTGCTGGATTTTTTTTGAACGAACTTCCCGTGCCGTATTGCTGAAGATGTTGGTGTCGAGTTCCAGTTCTTCCAGACCAAGGAAACGTAGAATTCGTTTGGTGGTTTCGCTCAGGTTTTCCCGAATGTCTTTTTCGTAGGATAACCATAACAGGTTTTCCGAAGGGAACAACTCATTGTAGCGAGCTACCTGTTCGGCATAATGACCACGCGATAAATAGCTGAAGCCATCCCGAAACTGCTCACTTTGTCCGATACGTTCGTTTTCCAGGGTGATTGCTTCCTCGAAGGGTTTGTCTTCAAGTCCGTTTCGAACCGACATCAGGTAATGTGAATAGGCGCGGTCTATCGGGTGGCGAAAAATTCCGATGATCTTAACTTCCGAACCCAGTTCCTGAAGTATCATCGGCGGAATTTCTTCATAGTACAGGTACTCCGGGGTCAGAGCCCCCATGATTTTTTGTCCCTCGTAGCCATGAAAAAATGTATTGATCCACCATTCCTTTCCCTTTGCGTGGTTGGCTTTTTTGCTGAAATAGTGGGCTTCCTTGTTTTCCGCGAGATATATGTCCGGATGCTGTTTCAGAATGTCGTAAAGCACTGTTGTACCGGCTTTCTGAGCGCCTATGCAAAGGAAATTCGGGAGCTGCATCAGGTTCTGTAACGGATTAGTTTGGCGGGAACTCCCCCGACAATTGCATTTTCGGGAACGTCTTTGGTGACCACGGCATTGGCTGCAATGATGGAACCTGAGCCAATTGTTACACCACGTGTAATGACTGCTCCATGACCAATCCAGACATTATCGTGAATAACGATTGGTGACGAAACAAATCCCTGATCGATCATTGGTGTTTCCAGGTCGTCAAATCGGTGATCGGTATCGCGGATGGATACACTTTGAGCAATCATCACATTTTTTCCAATGCTGATCTTTTCATTGCAACCGATCACGGAATAAGATCCAATAAAAGTACGGTCTCCGATCGAGAGCTCACCCGATCCCTGGATCAGGACGTGGTGGTAAAGATTGGTGCGATGACCCAGTCGCAATCGGAATTTCCCTTTTCCATGCCGGAAAATGTTCAGGATTACCTGGTGCTGAACAATGTTGGATCCCCCCAGCGTAACGTAAGAACCGTAGCGTAGGCGAAACTTCAGGGTGTTCAGACGATTGCGTATTTTTTGCCAGAAATGGTACATGGATCAACGGATGAACGGTATATAGTACGTGCGAAGTTGCATTTTGGTTCGCACATACAAGATAGCGATTAAGTTCCAGATGGCTCCGGACGTGGCAGAGGCGATAGCGCCACCGACGATACCCAGCCATGGAATCAGAACGAACAACAAAATCACCTGGATCACAAGAGCGATGAGTGCGGCATCGCGGAGTGCGCGTTGATGCCCGCTCATGTTCAGCAGTAAACCAACGGAGCCGGTAGCGGCATTGATGAACTGACCGATCACCAGTACGATAAGTGTCCATTTTCCCGCAGTAAATTCCTTCCCGAAAAATTCAAGAATGGGATTGGCAAGAAGAATGACGCCAAGTGAAAAGAAAAAAGCTCCCCAAAACATGAGTTTGGTGCTTTGCCGAATGAGTCGCTGAAGATCCTGGCGTTTATTCTCCCAGTAAAGTGCGGCGAATTTCGGTGCAGAAATCGTATTCACCACTGTCAGGACAATCGAAATGAAGAGTGAAAGACGTACCGCAAGACTAAAAACACCGGCATTTTCAGTCGTGTCGAAAAAGTCGATCATGAACAGGGGGAGTGCGCTCATCAGTGCTGCAATCACTCCTGAAACCATCATCGGCGAAGAGGTTTTCATGAATTCTCCTTTGTTGAGCTTGCTCGGTCCGCTCAGCGGAAGCTTGCTCAGTTCACGCCAGATATACCCATTGGAAAGTACGGTATTCACGACAATGGCGCCAAGAAACAGGCAGATCAAATAGAAATTGCTGACCTCGCGTTCCCACAAAAACAGGAGAGCAATGGAGAGCAAAAGTGGCCGTGAAACACTCCGGATGAATTCCGAAACTTTGAGTTTTTTGAGCCCGCGGATGAATTCCACCCCAATGGAATTCAGTGCGAAAAGAGGAAGCACCACTGCGGTCAGCCGCAGGGCATCTTCGTATGCAGGATTGCCGAAAAAATGGCGGGCCAGAAGCGGAGCGAAAATGAATGCAAAAACGGCAGCGGCAAGGCTTACGGGAATGACCAATCGCAGTAGGGTGCGGTAAATATGTCGTAACTGACCACGATCCGCGTCATTGTTGAATTGTCCGATATAACGCAAGGTTGAGGTTCCTGTTCCCCAGGTAGCGACGATTCCCAGAACGATCAGCGCCTGGTTTACCACACTGTAAAATCCAACGCCTTCGGCACCGTTTTTTTTGGAGATCAGGTAAACAACAAGGTAGCCTAAACTCATGCCCATCATTTTGAGAATGAAGGTCACCGCGCTGCCTGTGAGTAGTTCTTTCAGGTTGGAGTCTCGCGAAAGTCGGGATCGAAAACCTTTCAACATTCTAATAAAGATACGCTCTTTCGGGTATCGCGAGATACAGGCGTTCGCTAGTTTTTCATGCCGGTTTGTGTATTGCCCGGATTAGCGTACGAGAAACCAGTGATTCAGCAGGTTTTCGCGGTTGTAGCGCATGGTCTCACCGGTTTCCTGATCGATGACATCATGGCCTGCATGCATACAGATGGCCTGACCTGCCGCAGTATCCCATTCCATGGTAGGAGCAAAACGTGGGTAGCAGTCTGCTTTTCCCTCTGCGACCATGCAGAGTTTTAATGAGCTACCGCGCGACATGAGTTCAATGGTTCCGTGTTCTTTTTTGAGTTCGTCAATGAAAGCCTCTGTTTCCGGGCTCATATGCGATCGACTGGCGACAACGGTATAAGTTTTTCGGTCCGTTTCCAAAGGTAAACGTTGGGCTTTCCTGATCTTGTCAGGGAGATCGTCTGCTTCGAACAAGGTAGTCTTGTAGGCACCATCTTCACGTGTGGAAAAGTACAGATCGCCTGTAACAGGCACGTATATCACGCCCAATACCGGAAGGTGGTCTTCAATCAGTGCGATATTGACCGTGAAATCGCCATTGCGCTTAATGAATTCTTTGGTGCCGTCGATCGGATCAACGATCCAAAGCTGTTTCCAGTCCTTTCGTTGGTCGTAAGGGATGTCCTTGCCTTCTTCGGAAAGAACAGGTATTCCTGTTTCGTTTAGATGCCCGTCGATCACTTTGTGAGAGGCAATATCTGCTTTGGTAAGCGGCGAATTATCGGCTTTGAAGTCTACTCCGAAATCTTCGGTTTCGTAAATTTCCATGATTTTCTGACCGGCTTCAATAGCTGCCAGAATTGCCTTTTCGAGAAGTTGACTGTGTTGCATCATGCGTTTGAAATGATCATGCCGGCAGCGACAGTTTCGTTGGTAGCGTCGTCCACAAGAATAATGCTTCCGGTGACGCGGTTTTCACGATATGCATCGATCATCAATGGTTTTGTTGTCCGGATCTTTGCCCGGCAGATGTCATTCATGCGAAGTTCCTTATCGTCGGTGTTTCGTTCGAATGTATCGATGTCCACTTTGTAGACAATTTCGCTGATCATGGCCTTCTGTTCGTTCGAAGTGTGCTGAATGGTGTATTTTGCTCGTGGTTTGGCCGGTAAATTATTGAGCCAGCACAACATTACTTCAATGTCCTGGGTACATTCAGGCTGGTTGTTTTTGCGCACAATCATATCGCCACGGCTGATGTCGAGATCATCTTCCAGGGTGATGCAGACAGACATCGGAGCAAATGCTTCTTCAAGGCTGCCCTTTTCCGTATCAATGGACTTCACACGCGAGGAGAAACCGGAAGGCAACACCACAACTTCGTCATTTGGACGAAAAATACCGCTTGCCACACGACCGGCATAACCACGGTAATCGATGAAACCTTCGCGCTGTGGCCGGATTACGGTCTGGACTGGAAAACGAGCGTCTACTTTGTTAATGTCACTACTGATGTGAAGCGTTTCCAGGGTATGCAATAACGGTGCTCCCATGTACCAGCCCATATTTTCCGAGCGATTTACCACGTTGTCTCCGTTCAGTGCACTGATAGGGATATATTGCACATCTTTCACGAGCATTTTGGAAGAAATGTTCTCGCAATCGGCAACGATGGTATTGAAAACATCCTCGCTGTAATCGACAAGGTCCATTTTGTTCACACACACAATGATGTGAGAGATCTGCAGCAGAGAAGCAATAAAGGTATGTCTGCGGGTTTGCTCGGATACACCGTTTCGGGCGTCAACCAGAATAATTGCCGCATTTGCGGTTGATGCACCGGTCACCATATTGCGGGTATATTGAATATGGCCGGGAGTATCCGCAATGATGAACTTCCGTTTCGGTGTGGTAAAATAGCGGTAGGCCACATCAATGGTAATGCCCTGTTCACGTTCGTCCCTCAAACCGTCTGTGAACAAAGCGAGGTCAATACCTTCGTGTCCCTTTCGCAGGCTTGTTTGTTCAATCGCATCCAGTTGATCCTCAAAGATCGATTTGGAGTCGTACAACAAACGCCCTATCAGCGTACTTTTTCCGTCGTCAACACTTCCTGCTGTGGTAAATCGTAGTAATTGGTTATTGTCCAGATTCATACGCTGTGCTTAAAAATATCCTTCTCTCTTTCGGTCTTCCATGGCGCTCTCGGAACGCTTATCATCCGCGCGGTTACCCCGTTCGGTTTTTCGCATGGCAGCCACTTCGCGTGTAATTTTTTCAATGGTATCGGCATCGGATTCGATTCCTCCGGTGATGGTAATGTCGCCCAGCGTTCTGAAACGAATCCGTTTCACCTCTATCTTGTCATTTTCATCCAATTGAAGGAATTCGGAATAAGGAATCCAGGATTCATTTCTCCAGACCACCTTGCGTTCATGAGCGAAATACAACGATGGAAGGTCAATGTTTTCGCGCTGAAGGTAATTCCATACGTCCATTTCTGTCCAGTTACTAATCGGAAATACACGAAAATGCTCACCTTCGAAGTGTTTTCCGTTGAACAGGTTCCAAAGTTCAGGTCGTTGGTTTTTCGGATCCCACTGGCCGAAATCATCGCGGTGTGAAAAGAAGCGCTCTTTGGCCCGTGCTTTTTCTTCGTCGCGTCGCCCTCCTCCGATGGCGCAATCAATGCGGTGTTCCTCGATGGTATCCAGGAGTGTGGTCGTCTGAAGTGCGTTACGCGATGCATTTTTCCCCTTTTCTTCGGCAACACGTCCTTCATCAATGGATTTTTGGACCGATCCTACTAAAAGTTGCACCCCGAACTTTTCTACCAGCTTGTCGCGGAAGGCCATTGTTTCAGGGAAATTGTGCCCGGTGTCAATATGAAGGAGTGGAAAAGGGATCCGTGCCGGATAAAAAGCCTTTTTTGCCAGGTGTGTAACGAGGATAGAATCCTTTCCGCCCGAGAAGAGAATAACCGGTTTGTCGAATTTAGCGGCTACCTCACGCAAGACATAAATGGCTTCCGATTCGAGTTCGTCCAGATAATTCAGGTAGTATTTACTCATGCGCGTTTAAGTTTTGGGGCAATATAGTCCATGATCATTTGAACGGAAGTTTCCAGAGAAGTACTTTCCGTATTGATTGTTAAATCCGGATTCAATGGCGCTTCGTAGGGAGAGGAGATTCCTGTAAAGTGGGAGATTTCTCCCGAACGGGCTTTTTTGTAGAGGCCTTTGACATCGCGGTCCTCGCAAACACTCAACGGTGTGGAAATATACACCTCCACATAGTTGTCGGCACCAACGATTTTCCGGACACTTTCCCGGTTTTCCCGGTACGGAGCAATAAAGGAAGCCAGTACCACAACTCCGGCGTCAATCATCAGGTGGGCTACTTCAGCGATTCTTCGAATATTTTCCGTTCGGTCATCCAGAGTAAAGGAAAGGTCCTTGTTCAGTCCCTGGCGAATGTTATCACCATCCAGCAGGTAGGTTGAAACACCATTTTCATGTAGCGCAAGTTCCACTGCATTGGCAATCGTTGATTTACCTGACCCTGAAAGGCCGGTAAACCAAATAAGGAATGCGCTGTGCCGATGCAAATTACAGCGCATATCTCCCGTGACGCCAAAATGCTGACGAACCGTGTTAGTCCCCATGCTTGCTAGAGCGTTTGTTTTTATCCAGTCCGAAGTTGAAACGGTACCAAATCCTTTCGTGAAAATAATAAAGAATCATCTTGATAAAAAATTCCCAGCCGCCAACGGTTACTCCGATCAACGGGTCTCCCGAAATCACCCAGGCAAGTATGATTGTTGTTAATGTAGCAGTAACACGCCATGTGAGCGTTTTCGCAAGATGGCGTTTTCTCGAACTATCTTTCACGCGTTCTGTTTCTACAAATATAGAATGATTGATCCGAACGGGCGAATTTTAACTAAGATGCCGTCATAGAAAAAAAGGCAACCTTCTATTGTTTATTTTTCGTTATCTTGTTTTTAAGAAACTATGTGCATGAGATTATTAATTCTAATAATCGCATTGAGTTTTGTTAGCAGCTACTACAGTCAATCTGCCTACAACAGATGGTCTTTGGACGCTCATATTGGTTTTGACAATGCTACTAGACCTTTCGCTGAGGGATACTCCTCGAATTACCTTACATTGTTGCATGCTGATTTGGGCACCAGGTATATGTTTTCTGACAAGATCGGTGTGAAATTGGATGTCGGCTTTGACCGAATCAAAAACGATGAATGGGGCCACATTCAGGGGCCGCAGAATCCGGATGGATCTTCCGAATTTATCAAATCAAAGGAGTTTGAAACACATTACTTTCGGCTTTCCCTGCAAGCTGTTGCCAATCTGGGGCGTGTCTTTGATCTTCAGGAATTAAACAAGAACCTGGGGCTGCTCATGCACTTTGGGTTTGGTTTTTCGAGTTTAAAGGACAAGAAAAACTCCGTTTGGTTCAAATACTGGATGACTCAGGGAACCGATGAGATGATGAATCTCCTCGTTGGTATTTCTCCACAGTATCGGATCAGCGATCATTGGGCCATGGATCTGGATGTTACCATGGTGGCGAATGCATGGCAGTCCAAAACCTGGGATTTCACCGAAAATAGTTTTGAGAAGGGCTTGCATGGCCGGATCTGGAATTTTTCACTTGGGGCATCCTATTATTTCGGTAGTAGCGGAAAAGGCAAAAAGCACATGGATTGGGTAGTGTTGCATCCGCGCAACGGAGGGCAGGTTTCCGATACGAAAAAGGGAGATTCTGATGTCAATACCGAAGAACTTGCTGACGGGAGGTCGAAGGAAGGTGGAAATGCTGAAAAGGGAGAAGATACGGAGAAGGCCAACATTGACCCGGAAGAGTTGCGCCCGGGTACACCGGATACAGATGGTGATGGAGTTCCGGATGCTGACGATGATTGTCCGTCAGTGTTTGGACGTGGAAAAAACGGCTGTCCGAATTTTGATACGGACAAGGACGGGATTGCCGATTCGCAGGATGATTGTCCTGAAACGCCCGGAATCATTGAAAACAACGGTTGTCCGCAATTGGATCTTGAGGTGAAACAGGTATTCCAGGAGGTTATGAATGAGGTCGAGTTCGTTGTGAACGATGATGAGTTATTGGAGGATTCTTATGCAACACTGGACAAATTGGTGAAGGTGATCAACGATCATCCGGAATTTAGTGTTATTGAGATCCATGGACACACCGATAATACAGGTCATGCTGAACCGAAAAAAATCCTGTCGCTGGCCAGGGCAAAATCGGTAATGGACTATCTTCTTTCGAAAGGGATTTCGCCGGAAAGAATGGATGTATTCGGGCATGGCGGAGAGCAGCCTATTACGTCCAATGATAACCCTGGAGGACGGGCACAAAACGAGCGCATTGCACTGAAAATCCGCTATTAACCGGTGTAGTTGTTCATTGTTTTTTTTCTCATCACAATTTATGTAAATGTAATTCGTTGATGAGGCGAATAAAGTTCACTTTTGGGGAGAGAGGTATCCCCTCAAATTTGTATCTTTACCGCCTTGTTTAAAGTTAAGTACATCATTCGATGAAGAAAATTCAAATGGTCGATCTCGTTACACAGTACGAGAAGATCAAACCGGCTGTAGATGCTGCTATTTCCGGGGTTCTGGAAACGGCTCAGTTTATCAACGGACCGGAGGTGAAAGCGTTTCAGGGAGAATTGGAAAATTACCTTGGCGTGAAACACGTGATTCCTTGTGCAAATGGAACGGATGCTCTGCAAATTGCGTTGATGGCATTGGGAGTAAAACCCGGAGATGAAGTGATCACACCTTCCTTTACGTTTATTGCAACTACCGAGGTAATTGCTCTTCTCGGATTGAAGCCGGTGTTTGTGGATGTAGATCGTGAGACCTTCTGTGTTGATGTAAACCAGTTGGAAGCGGCCATCACTCCACGTACAAAAGTGATCGTACCTGTGCATCTTTACGGACAGGCTTCCAATATGGAGGCAATCATGCAGATCGCTGACAAGCATGGCTTGCATGTGATCGAAGATAATGCGCAGGCCATAGGAAGTGATTATCATTTTTCAGATGGAAGACCGGATGTGAAGAGCGGAACGATCGGACACATTGGATGTACTTCTTTCTTTCCTTCGAAAAACCTGGGCTGCTACGGAGATGGTGGAGCAATCTTTACCAATGATGATGCCCTGGCAGAGGAAATGCGCATGATCGTTAATCATGGCCAGAGCAAACGATACTACCACGATCGTGTTGGAGTAAATTCGCGTTTGGATAGCATCCAGGCGGCGGTATTACGTATCAAACTTCGTGAACTTGATAATTACATTGATGCCCGTCGTAAGGTGGCCGATCATTACGATCGCTTCTTTGCGCAATTCCCGGGGATCAAAACACCGGTGCGCGGAAAAGAATCGCGCCACGTATTTCACCAGTATACCCTGGTGCTCGAAGGAATTGATCGCGACGGCTTGCATGCATTCCTCGCGGAAAAGGAAATTCCTTCAATGATCTATTACCCGGTACCGGGTCACAAACAGAAAATGTTTGCTTCTTTCGGAAGTGCGGCTACCGAACTGCCGGTTACAGACTGGCTTACGGAGCGCGTGCTTTCACTGCCCATCCATACGGAGATGGATCAGGAGCAACTGGACTACATCTGCTCGGGTGTAGCCGAATTTATCAATGTTCACGCTTAAACCAATTGAATGAAGAAAATTGCAGTCGTAGGAACGGGATATGTAGGACTGGTAACAGGGACCTGCTTTGCAGAAACCGGAAATCAGGTAATTTGTGTCGATATCGATGAGAAGAAAGTCGAACGCATGCGACAGGGAGAAGTGCCCATTTATGAGCCTCACCTGGATGTGGTATTTGACCGAAATATTCAGGCCAACCGGATCTCCTTCACTACGAATTTGAAAGAAGCTGTTGATTTTGCAGAGATTATTTTTCTTGCCCTTCCGACACCTCCGGGTGAAGACGGATCGGCT
This sequence comes from Crocinitomicaceae bacterium, assembly GCA_050300995.1. Taxonomy (GTDB): domain Bacteria; phylum Bacteroidota; class Bacteroidia; order Flavobacteriales_D; family Crocinitomicaceae; genus UBA4466. The sequence goes on from JBNKYR010000025.1 coordinate 20,567, forward strand.
GATCTGAGTTACGTGTTGAATGTGGCGGATCAGTTGGGGCAAATAATGACCGAATACAAAGTGATCGTGGATAAATCTACCGTTCCTGTAGGGACCGCTGAAAAGGTGGAGGCCGCGATCAAAAAGCACGCGAAAGTGGATTTTGCGGTAGTCTCCAACCCGGAATTTTTGCGGGAAGGATTTGCCGTGGATGATTTTCTGAATCCTGATCGTGTGGTGGTTGGAACGAGCGATGAGCGTGCGGCCCGGATCATGTCCGAGTTGTACAAGCCGTTCATTCGTGACGGACATCCGCTGATCATCATGGATGAGAAATCGGCTGAGTTGACCAAATACGCGGCGAACAGTTTCCTGGCTACGAAGATCACGTTCATGAACGAGATTGCAAATTTCTGTGAGCAGGTGGGAGCCGACGTGGATAAAGTACGGGAAGGGATCGGTTCAGATTCGCGCATTGGACATAAGTTCCTTTACCCGGGAATCGGTTTCGGAGGAAGCTGTTTTCCGAAAGACGTGAGTGCACTCGTGAAAAGCGGGCATGAATACGGATATTCTTTCGAGATCATTCAGAGCGTACTTGATGTGAACGAAAGACAGAAAGTTGTATTGGTGGATAAGGTGCTGAGCTATTTCGGCGACGTTTCCGGAATGCAGTTCGGACTTTGGGGATTGGCGTTCAAGCCAGATACCGACGACATTCGTGAAGCGTCTGCGTTGTATATGATCGAGGCATTGCTTTCAGCTGGAGCTTCCATCGTGGCATACGATCCGGAAGCGATGGAAAATGTACAGAGTGTCATCGGTGATGACATCACTTATGTGAACGATCAATACGATGCACTTCGTGGAAGTGATGCGCTTTTGATTGCTACCGAATGGTCGGCTTTCAGAAATCCTGATTTTGACAAAATGCGTGAGTTATTGCGTGAGCCGATCGTATTTGACGGACGAAATATTTATGAGCTTGACGAAATGAAAGACAAGGGCTTCTACTACAGTTCGATCGGAAGAAGAACGGTAAGTCCCTTTGTAAATTCAGAACGCTGATGGCTGAGCGAAAACGAATACTGATTACCGGTGCAGCGGGATTTCTTGGGTCCCATCTCTGCGATTTTTACGTCGCAAAGGATTTCCATGTCATTGCCATGGATAATCTGATTACCGGACGCCTGAAGAACATTGAACATTTGTTTGCGCTGGAGAATTTTGAGTTCCACAATCATGACGTGACCAAGTACATTCACGTACCCGGTAAACTCGATTACATTCTTCATTTCGCATCACCGGCCAGCCCGATTGACTATCTGAAGATTCCTATTCAGACATTGAAAGTTGGCTCGCTGGGAATCCACAATTGTCTTGGACTTGCACGAAGCAAACAGGCTCGTGTGCTGATCGCTTCAACTTCGGAAGTGTATGGAGATCCGGAGGTGCATCCGCAAACAGAAGACTATTGGGGACACGTGAACCCGGTTGGACCGCGGGGAGTGTATGACGAGGCCAAGCGCTTCCAGGAAGCGATGACCATGGCGTATCATACTTTTCATGGTCTCGAAACGCGTATCGTACGCATCTTCAATACATACGGGCCACGAATGCGATTGAACGACGGTCGCGTATTGCCTGCATTTATCGGTCAGGCTTTGCGTGGGCAGGATCTTACTGTATTCGGAGACGGAAGTCAGACACGCTCGTTCTGTTATGTAGACGATCTCATGGAGGGAATTTATCGCTTGTTAATGAGCGATTATGCAGGTCCGGTAAACATCGGTAACCCATCCGAAATTACCATTCGTGAGTTTGCCGAGGAGATCATTAAGCTGACCGGTACAGATCAGAAAGTGGTTTTCAAGGAACTGCCTGTGGACGATCCGAAGCAGCGCCAACCGGACATCAGTCTGGCGAAAAAACTACTGAACTGGGAGCCAAAGGTGGGTCGGGAAGAAGGATTGCAACGCACGTACGAGTATTTCAAGAGCCTGCCGAAAGAAGAACTGAACGCGCAGGATCATTACAATTTTGAAAAGTACATTATCCGCTGATGGACTACTACGCACACGAAACAGCAGTGATCGATGAGGGATGTCGGATAGGTTCCGGAACAAAGATCTGGCACTTTTCGCACATCATGCCGAATTGCGAGATCGGTGAAGGGTGTAATATCGGCCAGAATGTAGTGGTATCGCCGGAAGTAGTATTGGGAAACAATGTGAAAGTACAGAACAATGTTTCCATTTATACCGGTGTAACGTGTGAGGACGATGTCTTTCTCGGACCATCCATGGTATTTACCAATGTCACCAACCCACGTAGTGCAATAGTACGAAGAGGCCAGTATGCCCGAACACATGTTGGGCGTGGTGCAAGTATCGGTGCGAATGCAACCATTGTCTGCGGACATGATATCGGTGCCTACGCATTTATTGGTGCCGGCTCTGTGGTAACGAAAACCATTCCGGCGTATGCATTGGTTGTTGGAAATCCTGCCCGTCAGATCGGATGGATGAGTGAGTATGGTCACCGTCTGGAGTTTGATGCAAAGGGAATTGCCGTATGCCCGGAAAGTGGGGATACGTATGAATTAAAAGAACAAAAGGTTACGAAAATAATTGCTGAATGAGCGACCAGGAAAAAATCAGATTTGTTGTCTTGGGTGCGGGCCATATCGGAAAACGCCATGCGGAAATGATCCGCAGGGAGCCGGAAGCCGAATTAGTAGCTATGGCGGATATCCGTGGCAAAGAAGAATGTGGTGCAGAGGATTTTGATGTGCCTTTCTTCTCGTCTGAGGAGGATTTGCTTGCCTCGGGACTGGAATTCGATGTGGTGAATGTTTGTACACCGAATGGATTGCATGCCTTTCAAAGTTTGAAAGCATTGGAAGCGGGAAAACATGTGGTGTGTGAAAAGCCGATGGGACTTTCCAAGGACAACTGCGAAAAAGTGATTTTCAAATCGCTGCAGAAATCGAAAAGCGTGTTTTGCGTCATGCAAAACCGGTATTCTCCGCCATCCGTTTGGATCAAGTCGATCGTGGAAGAGAAGTTGCTGGGCGATATCTACATGGTTCAGTTGAATTGCTACTGGAACCGGGATGATCGTTATTATAAAAAAGGTGGCTGGAAAGGAACGGCTGATCTTGATGGCGGAACCTTGTTTACGCAGTTTTCGCACTTCATCGATATCATGTACTGGCTTTTTGGGGATATTGACAATATCCAGGGAAGATTTGCTGATTTTGCCCATCAGAATTCAACCGATTTTGAGGATTCCGGTTTTGTAAGCTTTGATTTTGTTGACGGTGGAATGGGAAGTTTGAACTATTCAACAGCTGTTGCAGGACAGAACCTTGAAAGCTCGATGACCATCATCGGAAGCAAGGGAAGCGTGAAGATTGGCGGGCAGTATATGAATGAAGTGGAAGTCTGTAACATCGAAGGGTATGAGATGCCGGAACTTCCGGAAGCAAATCCTGCGAACGATTATGGACCTTACAAAGGTTCTGCAGCGAACCATAACTATGTAATCAAAAATGTAATTGACACCCTGAAAGGACGAACGACGGCTACTACGAATGCGCTTGAAGGTTTGAAGGTGGTTGAAATTATTGAGCGAATATATAAAGTAAGAAATGAGCAACTCGATTTATGACCGTCTGGTCAGGAAAGAAGCGAAACTGGCCGTAATTGGCCTTGGATACGTCGGATTACCGATTGCACTCGAATTTGCGCGAAAGATCAAAGTGGTTGGATTCGATATCAACCAGGAACGGGTAGAGATGATGAAGAATGGGATTGATCCGAGCAATGAGCTGGACGGTTCCGAATTCGATAACTGCGATATTCTGTTTACAGCTGATCCGGCTGATCTTTCCGATGTTGAATTTTTCGTGGTGGCGGTGCCTACACCGATTGATGAAGCCAATCTTCCAAACCTGAAGCCTTTGCTGGGAGCTACGGCAACAGTTGGGAAGGTTCTTAAAAAGGGTGATTACGTTGTTTTTGAATCAACTGTTTACCCGGGTTGTACTGAAGAAGATTGTGTGCCGATCCTGGAGCAGGAATCCGGTCTTCATTTCCCGGAGGATTTCAAAGTCGGGTATTCTCCTGAGCGTATCAACCCGGGAGATAAAGAACACACCCTTCAGAATGTCGTGAA
>JBNKYR010000026.1:0-24510 GCA_050300995.1 Crocinitomicaceae bacterium
TACTGTTCTGCCAGTTCAATAATCACATCTCGCTCGCGTGCAATATTGCGATTCAAATATCTCCGTCTGTAGTAAGAATCATTTGGAACGGTCAGCAACAACGCACAATCGGGGTTGGCACGCAATGCAATTTTCATCATTTTCTCCAGGTTGCTTTTGTACACCTCAGGATTGAAGTCGGCATAGGGAACATTACCATCATTTGTTCCAACCGAGAAGGCAAAGAAATCCGGTGGATAGGTTTTCAGTTGCTCCTCGAAGCGCACGTTGTCGAGGTAGGTGTACAGTCCTGCTCCGTTGATTCCGATGGCAGTGTATGAAATTCCCGGCTCGTCATTCATGAGCAGGAAGCCGTAAATCTCAAGTTCGGGAGCAGTTCCCAATGTTCTTGCAAATTGAACATTCAGTGTGTCCAGCGGATCGGTGAAGAAAACGTCGGAACAGCCGAGTTCCGGATTGTGCAGGACTTTAGTGATCAGGATCTCATCCGGCCCGAAGTTCATTTCATACGGAAATTCTCCCAGGTTGTGAAAAATGCGAATGTGGTTGAATGGCGGCTTAACAGTGGTTCGGTCGTGCTTGAAAAAAATGGTAATCACCGAATCGGCACAGGTTACAGCGGCTCCGAGCAAACCGTAATCAAAATCAACCTTTCGGGGCTTGTGCACTACACTGCGGTAGGGTGTCCATGTATTGGGTGAGGAAAACTCGTAGTTGCCCGGATTATTAGTCTTGGCGAGATCAAAAGGAAAGACCCATCCGCGTTCACCGGTCACGCCTTCCCAGCGCGTTTGCAGATACGTACGTATATCGTGGGTATAGATGTCGGCCTGCAGGTGAGATCCACCGATATGGTACATGTTAAGCTTGCCCTCGCGCTTCGTGATCAGGTCATTCAGCTTCCGGTAGAAGGTTTCGAAATTTTTGCTCTCCCTGGAGTAGAAGGCGTAGTTGTTCTTGCTGTAAACCACGAAGGGGTATGTGGATCGAAGAGAGGTATCCATGTCCCTGAAATCCGGGAAAACATACGCCGAAAGTGAATCGGGGATGCTCGCAGACAACGAATCCTGGGCGTTCACAAAGAGGCCTGAAAATAAAAGGAATGATATGAATACGAGAAACTTCACTAAGGTTGGTGTTTCCATTTCGCGTATTCGGAAATCAGCGCATTGTAGAACAGTTGCGAGGCAAATTTGGCTCCGCCGTTGCTGAAGTGAATGTAGTCGTTCCCGGCGAGTCCTTTTTCCACCCATGCCGGCATCGAGTTTTGCCCACCCATCGCAGCGTAAAGGTTCCAGTAAGCGCCTCCTGCGGCAACGGTAGCTTCTTTCATTTTCTCTACGCAGTAAGGTAGCAAGGGATAGGTTTCGTAGATTCCGTCATTGAGTTTGGACATATCACTTGGTCCGATAACAACGATCATCGCCCCCGGGATCAATCCTTTGATGGTGTTCAACTGGCTCTTGAAATAGCCGGCATAGCCACGCACGGCCGCACTGTCTTTGAAAGACGGAACCGAGTTTCCTCCGAATTGCATGATCACCAGTTTGGTGTTCAGTTCGCTGTACATGGTGCGGAGTCCGCTGTGTTTGATCCGTCCGAAAATAGTTCCGCTCGATCCGCGCATACCGATGTTTGACACCTGCACACCGTAATCGCCTTCAAGGGAAAAAGCGCAGATATTCGGGCTGATCTTGCCACTGAATTCATACTTGAGTTTACCCGGTGTGTCAGGGAAGGTAAGTGTGAGGGTATGCTGCGCACCATCAGTGATCAGGGCTTCTTCGTGGATCAGCGTTCCGTTCTGGAATACCTTTACCTGTGTCGAAGCAATGCAGCTGTTATAGTGCATTTTGACGTTGTTGTACTGTCGGGCGCGTCCGTAAGCTGATCCGGAAGGCTGAAACTCGATCCAACCAGTCTGCACTTTCATGGTATCCAACAGCACGCTGTCTTTGTTGAATTCCGGTGTGAAGCGCGAAGCAGAAGCCATGGCTCCGTAATGTTTGCTTTCCAGGCTGGCCCCTCCGAAACAGGTATAGCGCACAAAGTTTTCCGAATAACTCTGCTTAAATGTCACTGTACTGTACACATTGGTTGCAGGAATGAGTCCCGGCCCGAATCCTCCGAACTGGTCCTGGATCTTCTGACGAATGTAGCCGGTCATACGGTCTCCTTCGATCTGTGAATCTCCGTAATGAAGAATTGAAATTTTCTGACGGTTTGCCGCTACTCCGTCGAGCACCTGAAAGAATGCCTGCAGATTTTGCTTCCCGGTTTCGTTCATGATCAGTTCCGTAGAAAGATCTTCGCTTACCTCTCCGCCGTTCGGGGCCCCCATATTTCCGTTCGAACCGTTCTGGTGAATTGTCATCGGGTCTTCCTGGGTCAGGGTCGTGTCAACGTTGGCAAGAATATCAGTGATATCAGCCTTTTCCTGAACTTTCGGATGCACAAAGGTTTCATAGGTCAGAAACTTCACCTGGGCGTTTCCCAGTTTCCATCCTTCCTCCGGCACGAACCAGCTTACCGAGCAGAGCAGCGCCAGGATGAGCGCCACAAACAAAGTCACATGGGATGCTTTAATTTCTCTCAAAATCGTAATAAATCACGTAAAATTAATGGATGGCGCCGGTAGTGCAACAAGGTTTATTCAGTATTTATCAAAAGTTAACAGGGGAAAACTGGTGGATGGGAAAATCCGATCTTTCTGTTTCGATTTTTATTGGATGCCCGGGAGATTTATGTACATTTAAGCTAGCGATCAAATTTAAGAGAACCTTATGAAAACGAGTGTGAAAATCGTACTTACTGCCTTACTGACTGTGACTGTTTTAAGTTCCTGCAAAAAGGACTTTACCTGTTCCTGTACTTCGGATGGTGTTCAGTACATCAAGTTTGACTATTCGAACATGACCGAAGAATCGGCGACTGCAGCTTGTGCGGCGGATGGGGCGTTGGAACAGCAGGATCATCCTGGTGAAAATATTCAGTGCAGTATCTAGTGACCTGCTCTGATTGAGCATTTCCGCGCATGGAAAAATATTCGAACGACCTTATACACGAAACATCGCCGTATTTGCTGCAACATGCGCACAATCCGGTGAACTGGGTGGCGTGGTCGGGAGAAGTATTTGAAAGGGCCAAGGCAGAGGATAAACTGGTACTCATCAGTATCGGGTATTCTTCCTGCCACTGGTGCCACGTTATGGAGCACGAGTGTTTTGAAGACGAAGAAGTGGCGGCCCTGATGAACAAATTCTTCATCAATGTGAAGGTTGACCGGGAAGAACGCCCGGATGTCGATCAGGTGTACATGACGGCCGTTCAACTGATGACCCAACGCGGTGGTTGGCCGTTGAATTGCTTCACGCTCCCCGATGGAAGTCCTGTTTACGGTGGTACTTACTTCCCAAAGGAACAATGGATGCACATTCTGCGTTCCCTGCACCATACGTACACCAACGAACGTGAGAAAGTACAGGAGTATGCTGCAGACCTTGCACGTGGGGTCAATGCGAGTGAATTGATCACTGCGCCGAAAGAGGGAAAGGTTTTTGAAGAAAGTCATCTGGAGGAACTCGTTCGGCGCTGGTCGAAAAGCTTTGACCGGGAACATGGCGGAAAATCGCATGCTCCCAAATTTCCCTTACCCAACAACCTGGAATTTCTGCTTGAATATGCGCTGCAAACCGGCGATGAATCCGTCCGGTCTTATGTGGAGCTGACGCTTGACCGTATGGCGATGGGCGGAATCTACGATCAGGTGGGTGGCGGATTTGCCCGTTATTCGGTGGATATGCTCTGGAAAGTGCCGCATTTCGAAAAAATGGCCTACGATAACGGTCAGCTGCTTTCCATCTACGCACGGGCCTACACGATTTTTGGAAAAGCGCTTTACAGGAATGTGATCCTTGACACAGTGGCCTGGCTGGAACGCGAAATGGCGGATGGTAGCGGAGCATTCTATGCGGCACTTGATGCGGACAGTGAGGGAGAAGAAGGGAAATTCTATATCTGGAAGAAAGAAGAATTACTGAAAATCCTGGGCGACGAATATCCCTGGGTGGCCGATTATTATTCGGTAGACCAGCGAGGTTACTGGGAACACGATAATTACATTCTGCTCCGACGGTCAGACGATGCCACCATTTGCAAACGCTATGGGTGGAGCGTTGCTGAACTGGAAGCGCGGCGTAAGAAAGTGAACGGACTGTTGTTGGATGCAAGATCCGAAAGGATTCGTCCCGGACTTGATGATAAGTGCCTGACATCCTGGAATGCGATGGTCCTGAAGGGGCTTAGTGATGCATCCGTAGCGCTCGAGGATCCGCATTTGTTGGACCTGGCACGACGAAACGCGCATTGGCTCCTTACCCGGCAATTGCGGGCGGACGCTAGTCTCTGGCGTACCTACAAAGAAGGGCGTTCTACCATCGATGGCTTTCTGGAGGACTATGCGCATGCCATTGCTGCCTTCATTGCACTTTATCAGGCGAGTCTTGAGGAATCGCATTTGTTCACAGCCCGACGATTACTTGAATACGTACTCAACGAGTTTTCAGATGATGCTTCGGGCATGTTCTTCTTTACCCGTTCGGATTCCGGGCTGATTGCCCGAAAGATGGAGCTCAACGACAACGTCATTCCTGCCAGTAATTCAGTGATGGCCCGTAACCTTTATTACCTGGGGCGCTATTTTCACGAATCGTCCTGGACGGAACGCGCGCGACAGATGCTGGCCAATGTTTATGACGGTATGGAAATGTACGGTTCCGCATATTCAAACTGGGGTATTTTGCTCATTCACGAACTTTTCGGCCTCTACGAGTTTGTGGTAACCGGGGAAAGTGAAGAGGCGGTGCATCAAATGCGGAGTGCGAAAATTCCACAGGTCTTGATCGCAGCGAACGCAGGTGAAAGCAAGCTTCCCATTTTTGATGAAAAAGAGGTACGAAGCGATGGAACCACACTTATTCATGTTTGTACATCCGGAACCTGTTTTCGACCGACCACCGATGTAACCGAAGCTCTCGCCGAGGTTATTCAATAAAGAAGTTTAATAACATTTGCTTGCTGCCTCATTCATGCGGTGTGATTTTGTTTTCCTTTGTTTCGTGAAGTGGATTGTTGTCATTTTTGTTCTGAATAGTTGTGCCGGAATGGCGCAGGTGCTGGACAATAGCAATGGGGAAGCGTTTACCGACCACCCTTTTTTTAACGAGGAATTCATCCGGGAAAATCATCTGAAACGCCTCAAGGGATACTACGTGTATAAAAAGCAGGGCGACATCATGCGCGATACGAAATACGAGTATGTCTATAATTTTGATGAGGACGGGCATCTCGTCTCCACCTATGAAACACGCCCGGATGACGGCTCGCTGGACACCTCCTGGAATATCTATGAGTACACCAATAAAGGACTGCTGGGCGTACATCGAAAGACCGAACAGGAAGGATTTACATCAACGCATTATACCTACGACAGTCTCGGTCGGGTAGTGGCTGAAGAGTTCACCCGGGATTATACAGATTCTACTGGTTTCGGGATTGCCCGCTCACTTGGGTTTAATAAGGAACGCATGACGTATGCCGATTACGACAAGCAAACCAAGCGCACGCGGTACAACAGCGATGATCTTCCGTACCTGGATGAATACTGGAATTACAACGATCTCGGTTATCTGGTGGAACGGATTGAGCGGATTAAAATGACTTCCACGATCTATACGTACACATACGAGTACAATGAAAAGGGAAAACTTTCGGCCATTCGTAAATCAAGCAATCAGCAGGAAGGGTACCTGGAGGAAATGTTGTTTCGTTACGACGAACTCGGAAACCTGATCGAAAAGCACCTGTACCGGAATGGTGTGTTTACCACCGATATTCAGATCATATACAACAGCAAATCCAAATTACTTGCAACGGTGATTACACGCCAGGTGAGCACCGGATTCATGATCATTCTGCGCTTTAAGGATTACGAATTTTACGACTGATCAGTCCAAACGACCGGCCACGGCGTTGGCAACACTTTCTTTCAACGGGGTGAATTCAAAATCAAGAACCTCTTGCACGTGGGAAGAATCATACACCCGTTTTCCGAAAAGACTTTGTACCGTTTCTCGCGTCATGGAAGTCCGTTTTCCGGACAGGAAGGCCATGAAGCTGAGCAGACGCCGGGCAATATTAACCTGATAACGTTTGGCAGGTACCGAAGGTGCCCGTATACCGAGTTCAGCAGCGATGACTTCCATTAACTCCCGAAAAGACTGATTACTACCCGTGCAAAGGAAGCGTTCACCGAAGTGATTTTTCTCCATCAGGTCTGTCATGATCTTCGCCACATCGCGGGCATCCACGACGGCATTGGCTCCCGGAGGATAATGACGGATTCCTTTTTGCAAAGTTCGAAACAAGCTCAGGGAGCTGTCGTTCCAGTTTCCAGCCCCGATAATAACGCAGGGATTGACAATGACAACGTTCAGTCCTTCTTCCTTGCCCCGCCAGACTTCTTTTTCGGCAGAATACTTTGAAATACTGTATCCGCTGGTGGTCGGCGTATTTTTCCACCTGGTATCTTCCGTGATCACGTCGGTATCGTTTCCACCGATGGCGGCGGTAGAGCTAACATGGCAAAATTTCTTCACGCCGTATTTCAGGGCTATGTTGACCATATTGAAGGTGCCTTCCCTATTGATCTTGATGAGCCGGTTGAAATCACGACGGTGAAAAGAAACGAGAGCGGCGCAATGGTATACTTCGTCGCAGGATTGCATGACTTCTTCCAGGAATGGAACGTCCAGGATATCGCCCTTTAGCCATTCGATTTTAGCAAAGCGTTCTTCCCAGGAATCCTGAAGGTAAAACCGAAATAGATCCTTTACCTGTTGAAGTCGTTGTTCAGAGCGATAGATGGCCCGCACGGGAACATTATTCGCCGTCAGACGAACGAGCAAATGACTTCCCAGAAGTCCGGTACCTCCCGTCACCAAAATCATGAGCTAAAGGTACAACTTTGGCGGCATGCAAATGCATATCCTGGCTACGAACATTTGGGATTCCCAGATTAATATCGGGGGAATTTCAATTATCAAATTTTTTGCTTTGCATAGAATGCTTGCCGTATCTTTGTGGTATGAAACTAAGGGCTGTACTACTACTGCTTTCACTGGTCACGCTGGCCACTTCCTGTAAATCGGAGTACGAAGAGCGTCTCTTGCAAGGCATGCACCTGAAAGAAAAGCTGGCGATGATGGAACAAAGTCGGGCTTTGACCAATAATGATCGTTTGTTGGATGAGATCCGTGAAATTCACGATGAGATTACCTTGTTGGCGCGTGTATCCGGAAACGAGGAATTGTTCCTCCAGCAGGTTTTTGGCGATTACAATCGTAATTCCTGGCTGGGATCCCAGAAGTGATCCTTGAAATCCACGATCTTATCGTTTTCCACCCGAATTCCCTCTTTTAACAATGCTTCTTCCATGGCTGTAGGCGTGGAAAAATGCAATTTTCCGGTAAGTACTCCATTTCGGTTAACTACGCGGTGTGCAGGAACATCAGGGAAATGTCCGGCGGCGTTCATGGCCCAACCCACCATTCGACTGGCTCTCGGTGTGCTCAGATAACGTGCAATGGCACCGTAGGAAGTGACTCGTCCTTCCGGAATCAGCCTTACGACGTCGTAAACGTCTTTGAAAAAGTCCTTATGTCGCTCTGAAAGTTTCATTGGCTTACCGGTCAAAGATTATGAATTTCACTGAAAGTGCGTCGATCCGGTACGTTTTTTTACATTTAGGCCATGGGTGGCTTACAGGACCTGGAAANAATCGTGCTCAACCTGGCTGCGTTAATCGCTTTTTGCGTGTGTAGCTGGCAACTGGGATTTGTACTCAGCGATGAAGTGATGTTTCTTGCAAAGGACGCCAGGGAATACCGGGATGTTTCATTTTTTTTGCTTGGGGGAGGTGATACCCCTTTCCTGGAAACACGTCCCTTATTGTACCCCGCATTGATCGCAATCCCGTACAAGTTTGCTGGCGTTTGGGGTGTTTGGATCCTGCAGTTTATTGCCTGGTTGTTGTCGGTTAACTTGTTGTTTTCCGCGATTAAACGTCTTACGGAAAGCCGGCTCCTTGCCTGGCTGACGGCTGTTCTTTTCGTAGCGAATCTTTCGGTGATGGCGATGACCTTTCACGGCTTAACGGAGATCGTGACTGCTCTCGGACTTTCCTTGTTGGTCTATCTTATCGCGTTCTACCGGGGAAATTACACTAAGCCTGCGTTTCTGCATCGGATGCTGCTTTTGTTCGTAGCGCTGACGCTGGTGAAACCGGTTTTTGTGTATCCAATGGTTATCGTTTTGATTTGCGTTGTATTTGTTCAGTTTCGCAAACATTTAAGGGAAGGACGATTATGGTTGAAACTCGGGTTGATTCTCCTTCCGATCCTCATTCAGTGCAGCATGATGTACGTGCGCTATGATCGTTTTGCGATATCCACCATTGGTGACAAGACCATTGCGGAGTACCTTCTCGCTCAGGGGATCAGTGAAAAGGAAGATCTGGATTTCGATACAGCCAGAGAAAAGGCGGTACGGATGGATAAATCGGAAAGAAGGGCCTATATGAAATCGAACCTTTCCCTGTTTGCTGAAAACTTTTACGGTAACCTTGAAGGCAACATTGAAGCAGAGCCGGTGTACATTCGTTTTACGGCATCCAATCCTTCGGATGGCGGAATGCGTTTCATGTTTGACTGGAACCGTAGGATGAATAAGATTCACCGGGTTTTTCTGGGAATAGCGATCCTTTTGTTTCTGTTGTTTGCCTTGAAAAGAAAGTGGGATTTCGCCCTGCCGTTGTTGGCGATGGGGGCTTTGCTCGTCTACTACCTGCTAGCGACGGGAATTTCTTTCTGGCAGGGTGATCGACTTGTTTTACCCGCAATAGCAGTATGGGCACCGTTGTACATTTTGGTGCTTTACCACGTTTGGATGACCGGTAAAAAATTGCTTATTCGACGGTAACTGACTTCGCGAGGTTTCGCGGCTGATCCACGTTGCAGCCACGCATTACAGCAATGTGATAAGAAAGCAACTGGAACGGAATGGTCGCCAGTAACGGTACAAGATGCTCGTCTGTTTCCGGAATTTCAATCACATGATCCGCAATGGCAGCCACCTGGGTGTCGCCTTCAGTTACTACGGCAATGATCTTTCCTTTACGCGCTTTCACTTCCTGGATGTTGCTTACCACCTTCTCGTATGAAGTACCTTTGGTAGCGATCACGAATACCGGCATTTCTTCATCGATCAATGCGATCGGTCCGTGCTTCATTTCTGCAGCCGGATAACCTTCTGCATGGATGTAGGAAATTTCCTTGAGTTTGAGAGCACCTTCCAGCGCCACAGGGAACGAGTTTCCACGTCCGAGGTAAAGGGCATTTGAAGCGTTCTGATACTGTGCGGAGATATATTTGATGCGGTCGTTCTTTTCGAGTACCTGCTGTACTTTTTGCGGAATGGCTTCGAGTTCCGAAAGCATGGTCCGGAACTTCGATTCACTGATCGTTCCTTTGTGTCGGGCAAGGGAAAGTGCCATCAGTGTCAGCACGGTCACCTGGGCGGTAAAGGCCTTGGTAGATGCCACCCCGATTTCCGGTCCGGCGTGGGTGTATGATCCGGCGTCGGTGATACGTGAAATGGAAGATCCTACCACGTTGCAGATCCCGAGGATCGTAGCTCCTTTGGATTTTGCCAACTCGAGAGCAGCGAGTGTGTCAGCGGTCTCACCGGATTGAGAAACGGCGATCACAACATCATTTTCGTTGATGATCGGGTTGCGATAGCGGAATTCGCTTGCATATTCTACTTCCACGTTGATGCGCGCCAGATCTTCGAAGAGGTATTCTCCCACGAGGCAGGCATGCCATGAAGTACCACAGGCCACCATAATAATGCGGTTGGCATTGATGATCTTCTGTTCGTACTCCTTGATCCCGCCCAGGCTTACCCAGCCCTGAGCGGCATTGAGACGGCCGCGGAAACAATCGTTGATCGAGCGCGGCTGCTCATGAATTTCTTTCAGCATGAAGTGCTCGTAACCGCCCTTTTCAAGTGCTTCGAGGTGCAATTCCAGTTCCTGGATATAGGGTGTCTTGCGCACATCGTCAATGCTGTACAATTTCAATCCGTCGTTCTTCAGGTCGATCACGGCGATTTCTTCATCCTCCATGTAAACTACCTGTTTCGTGTATTCTACGATAGGTGTGGCATCGGAAGCCAGGAAGAAATCTCCGTCTTTACCAATACCGACCACCAGCGGACTGCTTTTTCGGGCCGCGACCAATTGTGTCGGATGATCTTTGGAAATCACGACAATGGCGTAAGCTCCCACTACTTGTTGCAATGCGAGTCGAACAGCCTCTCCAAGAGAGATATCTGAGTGTTTGTGAATATCATCGATCAGGTAAGTCAGCACTTCCGTGTCCGTTTCCGTGCGAAATTCATACCCGTGATTGATCAATTCCTGCTTGAGAGAATCGTAGTTTTCGATAATTCCGTTGTGGATGACGGCGATATTGCCATCTGCCGAAGAGTGCGGGTGTGCGTTAATATCATTTGGTTCACCATGGGTCGCCCAACGGGTATGTCCAATCCCAACTGATCCGCTGACGTCCTTTCCTTCCGTAAATTCTTCCAGATTGGCAACCTTTCCCTGCTTCTTGTAAACATGGAGACCTGAGTCATTCAGAAGGGCTACCCCGGCACTGTCATACCCTCGGTATTCCAATCGTTTCAATCCCTTTATGATGATGGGATAAGCTTCTTTTTGTCCGATATAGGCTACGATTCCACACATATCAATTCAGTTAGAAGGTCGTGTACAAAATGTACAACTTTGGTTGGTTTTTATTCCCAGACTGGGCCCCGTTAAAGATAATACGATCTGCTGTTGAATTAAACAGGGCCGGAGAAATTACCAAACGCGTATTCTCCAGATCACCGTTAACAACCGCCTGTACATAGCTTCGGATGTCTGATTTAAAACTCTTTGTATAATCACTGTAACTTGCCGTCGACACCCCATAGAGTTGGGTTTCTCCTTCCTTAAGGATGGTGCTGACTGTGGCATCAAAACCTGGCGTGTAGGGAGAACTGTAATGGTATTCTACCGGGAGTTCCAGTACAGCTTTATGAATCACAGAATTTTCAGGAATGTTACTCAATCCCGGGATTTTTACCACCGCTCTTGAGCCGTATGCCTGTGCATAGAAACTTGTGGCACCCATAACTTCGTTCTCAAACGTAGAGGTGATCGTTGCGGTGTTGTTGATGGTTACGTGATTGAAATACGCGCAACTGGAGTTAATCAGGAAATCGTACTGCTTCGGTGTGCCGTTTTCACGGTAGTAGAGCGTCATTTTTGAGTCCGGGTCGGTCATTTTGAAGTAAAAAATACCGCCCTCTCCCGGACTTTGCATGCCATTGTTTGTACGAATCCGGAGCCCTTTGAAGTAATCCAGGAATGACTCATTGTCCGTGAAATAACCATTGCCTGAGGCGGCATCAATTAGAATTTGCTTGGCAAAGGAAGTGTGCAAATGAATGCGCAACTGATTTCCGGGAAGTGTGTCGCCATCCACAACGGTAATGTTGTTTACGTCCATGTCGAGATTGCTGTACCCGGGACGGACGAGGTCGCCGTTATTGGTTCCGAAATTCGGATTAACAGTAACAGATTCGGAGGAATAATAGGTGGAATCCGCGTAGAGATCTTCCATGATCTCGTGTACTTCAATTGTTTGCACACCGGATGAACCATAGAAGCTTCCGTATTCAAGGGCAATCACCAGTGAATCCACTTCGATCTTGGAAATATCCCCGAAATCATGATTCAGGTCGGTCAGGCGGAACTGTGTGAAGATCTCAGAGGTGTACGAACCGAACACAGGATCTTCATACGATCCGAGCAGCCCGAAGATGGCCTTGCTTGAAATGACCGAATCAGGCAAATAGGAAAAGGTCTGGAGGGTAAAGGTGTCGATACCATCCGATGCCAGCAATTCGCTCTGATCGATAATGTCCTGCCCGATAGGATTGTTTTTCTTTTTACAGGCTACAGCAATAAGCAGGCAGCATAAAAAAGTAGCGGAAAGAGCAAAGCCTTTCCGCCACTTCAAAGAGGTGTTAAATTTCATGTTATATGAGAACTTCCGCTTCAATTATTTTGTCCAAAAACTCAGAGACGGCTTTCACCTGATTCTCTTCAGGTACATAATCCAACTTCTCGCACTCGGCAGCGTCAAAAATAGAACGCAATTCCGGGTTCAGTTCCTCACTACCAACGCTCAGTCCGTCTACATATTTTGTAATGACGGAAGAAATGTTGGTGAAGCTGGTGTCCTCAAAATCTTTTGTGACGTCGTCTTCAAAGCCGTCAAATTTAAGTTTTTCGGCCAGTCGCTCATCCCAATTATTGTTAAACCCACCATCGTACATGTTATACACGACTTTCGTGTTTGCAAAATGAGGGTCGTCTTTGTAAATACGCTTGATGTACAATGGCATCAATGAGGTCATCCATCCGTTGCAGTGGATCACGTCAGGCTGCCATCCGAGTTTTTTTACCGTTTCCAGAACTCCGCGACAGAAGAACATTGAACGCTCGTCGTTATCGGTATGCTCTGCTCCGTCTTCCTCTACAAATGTAGATTTGCGACGGAAGTATTCATCGTTGTCGATGAAGTACACCTGCATACGCGCAGCAGCAATAGATGCTACCTTAATGATCAACGGATGATCTGTGTCATCAATGATCAGATTCATGCCGGAAAGTCGTATTACCTCATGGAGTTGGTGCCTTCGTTCGTTGATCACTCCGAAACGCGGCATAAACACGCGAATCTCTTTTCCTCCTTCCTGAACCCCCTGAGCCAGATTGCGCGCGGTAGTTGAAACGGCAGATTTAGGCAAAAATGGGGAGATCTCTTGCGAGATAAAAAGTACTTTCTTTTTCTCCATGAAATGTTTATTGGTAAAAACGAATACAAAAATATAGAAAAAAAAGCGGAACTTCAACAAAAACGGATAGATTTGTTTCCTTCAATTCGGTGATAAATGAGGGATTTAAGGGTGTTCAACACGGTTCATTCGCTCCGGGAAAGACTCGCTTCGGAAGCCCGTGAAAAGCCGGTTTGTTTTGTGCCTACGATGGGTGCCCTGCACCACGGACATCTCAACCTGGTGAAACAGGCATTTAAGCTGTCAGACCTTGTGGTAGTCAGCATTTTCGTAAATCCTACTCAGTTCAATAATCCTGCAGATCTGGCCAATTATCCGCGTACTTTGGAAGCCGATCTTGAATCCCTGGCCTCTGTCGGCGATGTCCTCGTTTTTGCCCCAACAGTGGATGAAATGTATCCGCCTGATTTCAGAGAAATCGACCTCGATCTCGGAGCACTCGAAACGGTGATGGAAGGTGCTTTTCGTCCCGGACATTTTAAAGGAGTGGTCAATGTGGTCAAACGTCTGTTTGATATTGTTGAACCCGATTACGCCTTTTTTGGTTTAAAGGATTACCAGCAACTGGCCGTGATTCGCTACATGGTACAGCGTTTGGGGTTGGGTGTGGCGATCATTCCGTGTGAAACAATACGTGAACCGGATGGTCTGGCAAGTAGCAGCCGAAACCTGCGTCTGAGTGAGCAGGATCTCGTAGATGCGCGAATTCTTCACGATACGATCAGTTTTGCGCGTACGTATTCACCGGAACATAATCCGGAAGAAACTCGCAAAGCATCCATGGAATACTTTAGCCGTTCACCGCTCGAATTGGAATACCTGGAAATAGTGGATCCGGATACCTTGCAGCCGATCGAACAATGGGTTCCCGGGGCACGGATGTGCATCGCTGCGTACTGCGGAGAAATCCGTTTGATTGATAACGATGCCGTATTCGGGGGCTAACCTGCCACCTGAATGACTGTAAGTTTCCAGACGTCTGCCACTTTCTGAAAGGTGAGAATAATGGAAGATTCAAAAAAATCTTCTCCTTCCTCAAAGATCTCTGTGTAAACGTAGGAGTAGAGTATTCCGCCTTTTTCAAGTGGTTCGGCTATCAATGACGAATAATCTTCACCCTTCATTTTTTCCCGCATCCCTTCCGGGAAAAGGAATTCCATGGACTCCAGGAAAAGTTGTTTTAATTCCTCTTCGCTTTGCCCCTCTTCAAAATACCAGTTGCCGTCAGGGGGCGCTTGTGTAAAGTCCATGATGCCTTCCTGATCCATGGAGATGATAGCTGGAGTTACGGCATCCTAGATAATTTGTCGCTCATCGCCGGATTGACCGAAGCCTGTAAAGGCCAGAAGCAGGAAGTGCAGAACGATTAGTTGTCTCATGATCGAACGATAAATGGAGCAATTAAAACCGCGTTTCACATCAGAAACCGGATTTTCATACGTTAAATGTAGGTCAAATAAGCAAAGTAAAAACAAAATTGGGAGGTACCCTGACGAAGATTGTTCTTAAAAAATACGCTAAATTTGCGGCGTAATCAGACATGAAATGTTGATACAGGTTGTTAAATCGAAAATACATCGCGTCCGTGTAACGCAGGCAGATTTGAACTACATCGGTAGCATTACGATCGATGAGGACTTGATGGAAGCCGCAAATTTTGTGGAAGGGGAACGTGTGCAGATCGTGAACATCAATAACGGCGAGCGCATTGAAACCTATATCATCAAAGGCGTCAGAGGTTCCGGGGAAATTTGTTTGAACGGTCCTGCTGCCCGACGGGTAGCTGTTGGTGATGTTGTGATCATCATTGGTTATGGCTTCATGGACATGGAGGAAGCCAAATCGTTCAAACCAACTCTTGTATTTCCCAATGAGGAAACCAATTTAATCGACTGATCGTTGAAAGCCCGGATCATTAAGTTTTTGAAGATCTTCATTCCGATTGCTATCGGGGTGTATCTGACCTGGTACTTTTTATCAGGATTGAGTGATAAGGATATTGAACAGACCAAAAATGCGTTTTTCGAAGCGAATTATTTGTGGGTGTTCATGGGCTTGCTTGTGGCTTTCCTGAGTCACCTGAGCAGGGCTTACCGGTGGTTGTTGCTGGTCGAACCACTCGGATATAAACCGAAACTCAGCAATTCGTACCATGCGGTCATGGCGGGCTATGTGATCAATTTTACGGTTCCCCGATCAGGCGAATTTGCACGTGCCGGGTTGTTGGCTACTTACGAGGATGTTCCTTTTGAAAAAGGCTTCGGTACCATTGTGATCGAACGTGTGATCGATGTAATCATGTTTGGAGTGATTTTCCTGATTTCAGGAATTCTTCAGACCAATGCAGATGAGATCAAGGCGATTACCGAATCGTCAGAGCAGGGTGCCGGAATGCTTCCTTATCTGATCGGAGGAGGCTTGTTTTTCGGAGCGATCGGTTTGGCGGCTTACCTGAAAATCGAACGGTTTCGTCGCTTCTTCAATGAAAAGATCCGTGGTTTTTATGAAGGGCTGAAGTCGATCTGGACAATGCGCAAGAAGTGGAGCTTTATCTTCCACACGGTCTTCATTTGGGTATGTTACGTCGCTGGGATTTGGGTATTTGCGCAGGCATTTCCTGAAACGCGCGATATATCGGCAGGATGTGTTTTTGCTGCTTTTGTGGTTGGTGCTGCTGCTATCGGATTGTTGCCGGGAGGGATCGGAGCATATCCGGCCTGGATCACGGCGGTCCTGAGTATTTACAATATTGAGTTTGCAGCTTACGGCATTTTTGTCTGGGTGGCTCAAACAATTATGCTCGTGGTGTTGGGATTGCTTTCTCTTTTTCTTATTCAGCGGAAAGAGCCTGCACAGATGCAAAAATCGTAAATTTAGGGCATGAGCACCCGACTCCAATACCTTCAGGAAAAGATTGTTGACTGGCAAACAGCCAAGTACCGCGTGGCTGCGTGGCGCCTTAAGAACGATCGCATCGTATTCACAAATGGCTGTTTTGATATTCTGCATCAGGGACATGTAACCTACCTGGCGGAGGCAGCTGAATTGGGGAATAGACTCATTGTGGGAATCAATACGGATGCTTCGGTTCAACGTCAGGGAAAAGGAGATGATCGCCCGGTGAACAAGGAGGATTCGCGTGCAGTTGTGCTGGCCGGACTCGGTTTTGTGGATTTGGTGGTGTTCTTTGATGAAGATACACCGCTGGATTTAATTCGCGAGTTGGAGCCGGACGTGCTGGTGAAAGGTGCAGATTACAATCCTGATCAAACAGACTCTTCAGCCCGCGACTATATCGTTGGTTCCGATATTGTTCGAGCACTTGGAGGAGAGATCAAAGCAATTCCTTTGGTTGAAGGTTTCTCAACCACCAATATCATTCGGAAACTTCGCGGCGAAAACGCTTAAACAAGTGTATTCCCACTCATCTCTGCGGGTTGGGAAATTCCCATTCGCTTCAGAATTGTCGGTGCTACATCGGCCAGGATCCCTGATGTGAGATGTGCGTTCGGATCGTCGGTCACGAGCACTACCGGAACCGGGTTCAATGAATGTGCGGTGTTCGGTGAACCATCCGGGTTGATAGCGTAATCAGCGTTTCCATGATCAGCGATCACCATGAACTCATACCCTTTTTCGAGGCCTGCTTCGATCACGTCTTTCAGACAGCCATCTACTGTTTCCACAGCTTTGCGAATCGCATCGTAAACACCTGTGTGCCCAACCATATCCGGATTGGCAAAGTTCAGGCAAATAAAGTCTGGCGTATTTGTGCGGATATCTTCTACAATGCGATCCCGGACTTCCGGAGCACTCATTTCCGGTTGGAGATCGTAGGTGGCCACTTTCGGGGAATTTACCAGTATGCGGCGTTCGTTTTCAAATTCTTTTTCGCGTCCTCCGCTAAAGAAGAACGTTACGTGAGGATATTTTTCCGTTTCGGCAATACGTACCTGCGTTTTTCCTTCGCGTGAAAGCACTTCTCCAAGGGTCATGGTTAGATTTTCCTTTTCAAAAATGACATTCACATCGTGGAATGTTTTGTCGTAGTTGGTCATTGAAAAGTAATCGAGCGAAAGTGCTTTCATTCCCTGCTCTTCAATGTCTCGTTGCGTCAGGGCAATGGTGATTTCCCGTGGGCGATCGGTACGGAAGTTAAAGCAGATTACAGTATCACCCTCCTCGATCTTTGCAAGCGGTTCGCCACTTTCAACATCGTGAATGATTACGGAAGGTTCTACGAATTCATCCGTGATCTCAGCAGCGTATGAGGCCTCCATCGCTTCTTCAGCCGAGAGAAATTCTGCTCCGGTTCCGTGTACGAGCAAATCATAGGCTTTTTTCACACGCTCCCAGCGATTGTCACGATCCATAGCGTAGTAACGGCCAATAATGGAGGCAACTTTGACGCCTGTGTCGCGAATGTTGTCTTCCAGTTCACGCAGGAATCCGAGTCCGCTGTGCGGGTCGCAGTCACGTCCGTCCGTAAAAGCATGGATGTACGCACTTTCGATACCATGGTCTTTGACCATTTTGGCCAGTGCATACAAATGCTCCTGGCTGCTGTGTACACCTCCTTTCGAAACCAGCCCGATAAAGTGCACTTTGCTTCCTTTGGCCTTTGCACCTTCAAATGCGGACTTTAACACCGGGTTTTCAAAAAAGGAACCCTCGCGAATTGCCTTGTTGATCCGGGTCAGTTCCTGGTACACGATGCGTCCGGCGCCAATATTGAGGTGACCGACTTCGGAATTTCCCATTTGACCGTCCGGCAAACCAACATCTTCACCGCTGGTGCGCAAAGTCGCGTTCGGATAGCGTTGAAGAAGTCCGTCCATGAACGGTGTGTTTGCATTGAAGATGGCATCCGAGGCGCTGTGATCGCCGATTCCCCATCCATCCAGAATGATCAGTCCGAATTTATCAGTCATGATTAAAACGTATTTTGAAATTTGTTCCCTGTGGAGCATTTTCAAGGCAAACAACCTCTCCACCGTGCATTTTTACCAGTTCGGAAACGATAAATAAGCCAAGTCCCGTCCCTTTTTGGGCACGGATTTCCTCGTTTCCGATCCGGAAGAATTTTTTAAAGATATCCAGGGCATATTTCCGGTCAATTCCCGGTCCGTTGTCTTTTACGCCCCACTCGGTTGCAGCACCTGATTTTTGGGCATAGAGTGTTACTACCACGTCTTTACCGCCGTATTTCAGTG
The DNA here is from genome assembly GCA_050300995.1 of Crocinitomicaceae bacterium. Taxonomy (GTDB): domain Bacteria; phylum Bacteroidota; class Bacteroidia; order Flavobacteriales_D; family Crocinitomicaceae; genus UBA4466. Next base: position 18,246 of record JBNKYR010000026.1, read on the forward strand.
CATTTTCTACAAGATTATTCAGGATGGTCTCCAGCATGAACTTATCGCCGGTAACCGAGACATCGTCTGCTTCCACAACTACCTGATCGCTGCCCGCAATGGCGTTGAAGCGGTGGGCAACCTGCTCCATCAGTTCCTTGAGGGACACGGATTCCTTCTCGGGTTTCAGCACTTTGTTTTCAAGTCGTGAGGCATTGAGAATATTGTCGATCATGCGTTCAAGCCGCACGTTTTCATCAATGGCTTTACGAAGCAGTTCGGATTGTTGCTCCGGTGTGAGCGACCGTTTGGTAATGGTCTGCAGATATAGTTTGTTCGCAGCCAAAGGTGTTTTCAATTCATGGGTTACCGAAAGAAGAAAATTGTTCTGCCGCTCCGATAATTTCAATTCCTTGCCAATGCTGCGATGAATTTGCCAGATACCAACCACAAGAAGAACAAGGAATACCGCACCTTCGCCAATGATCATGACAACACGCTTCGAAATGGTTTCCGATTCGAAAGCCACTTCTTCGGTAAGTTCAATGAGATGGTAGCCCCACCAGAGAAACTGCACGAAGACGTACACGCTCAGAATGTAAAATATGAGTGCCGTCCTCCGTTTCATATTGTCGGTTAATAAGCCCTTTCGTTAATTCCTTCTTTCCAGTTGATGAAAGCTCTGTTGACTACGCGATTTCCTCCGGAAGTAGGATAATTTCCTGTAAAATACCAATCTCCGTGGTGATTAGGGCAGGCTTTGTGCAGATTTTCAACGGTTTGGTAAATGATTTCTACCTTACTATTGATCGAATCCGGAGTCAGCAATTCACTGATACGCTGCGAAACTTCTTCGTCAGAGAATGGTGCATAGATCTGTTGCACGTAATTCTTGATCTGTTCTTTCGGCAGGTTCTGCTGTTCTTTACATTGTCTGTATACTTCTTCGATCACGTTTTCCATGCCGCGTTCTTTCAGCAGGGAGATGGCAGCTTCGAAGGCAATGAAATCGCCCAGTTTCGCCATATCGATCCCGTAGCAGTCCGGGTAACGGATCTGCGGAGCGGAAGATACAATGACGATCTTCTTCGGATCCAGACGATCGAGAATGCGAAGAATGGATTGTTTCAAGGTTGTTCCGCGGACAATACTGTCATCGATCACTACGAGGTTGTCTTTATGTGCTTTGACACTTCCGTAAGTGATGTCGTATACGTGTGCAACGAGATCATCCCGCGAGTCATCCTGCGTGATAAAAGTTCGCAATTTAGCGTCCTTGATGGCGATCTTTTCAATCCGTGCGCGCTTCAGCAGGATGGAACGAATATCTTCCTCCGACGGATTTGGTCCGAGTTCAGTAATGCTACGAATTTTTTCTTCATTGAGATGATCTTCCAGTCCTTTGATCAATCCATAGAAAGAAACTTCCGCAGTATTTGGGATGAAAGAGAAAACGGAATTATCGAGATCGTAGTCGATGGATTCCATGACCTGTGGCACGATATTTTTCCCTAATTGCTTGCGTTCCTTGTAGATGTCGGCATCACTTCCACGTGAAAAATAGATGCGCTCGAAGGTACACTTGCGTTCTTCCAGCGGCTTATTGATCATGCGCTCGGAGATGTTGCCATCTTTCTTAATGATCAGTGCATGTCCCGGCTTCAACTCATGGATTTGTTCCACTTTGAGATTGAAGGCTGTTTGAATCACCGGGCGCTCAGAAGCAACCACGCAAACTTCATCGTCTTCGTACCAGAATGCCGGACGAATTCCTGAAGGATCCCGCAGTACAAAGGCGTCTCCGTGTCCAAACAATCCGGCCATGGCATATCCACCATCCCAGTCTTCCGAGGCGCGTTTGAGGATGCGTTCCACATCAAGGTTCTTCGCAATATTGGCATAGACCTCGGCATTCGACAAGCCTTGTGGCTTCAATTCCTTGTACATTTCATCGTTCTCCACATCCAGGAAGTGACCGATCTTTTCAAGAACGGTTACGGTGTCCGATTTCTCCTTGGGATGCTGACCAACGTGCAACAAGACTTCAAATAATTCATCAACGTTCGTCAGGTTGAAGTTTCCTGCCACCACGAGGTTGCGGGTGATCCAGTTATTCTGACGAAGGAAAGGGTGGCAACTCTCAATGGAGTTTCGTCCGAACGTCCCGTAACGAAGGTGTCCGAGGAACAATTCACCCGTAAATCCGGAATTTCTTTTCAGGTAATCCACGTCTTTCAGTAACTCCGGATCCTTTTCTTCGATTCGCGCAAATTTCGCATTGATGTAATCGAAAATGTCCTGAATGGGTTTACTGTCGATCGAGCGGTAACGCGAAATGTACCGTTCGCCGGGAGACATGTCGAATTTAATGTTCGCAACTCCGGCTCCGTCCTGTCCTCGATTGTGCTGCTTTTCCATGAGCAGATGAAGCTTGTTCAACCCGTAAAAAGCCGTTCCGTATTTGTCGAGGTAATACTGAAGAGGTTGCTTTAAACGGAGGAGTGCAATTCCGCACTCGTGTTTGATGGGATCACTCATGATGCGAACGATGTAAATTCGCTGCAAATTTACGCATATAAATCGAGGTGAACATGCGAAAAGACGGGGAGTTAAATTTCACCGGTCAAGGGCAACCATATCACCCTTCTGAACGTATTGTAAATAACCGGTTGATTGACATTCCATTGAATGTCTTTTCCTGAAGGAATCTGGTGAATTTGTTGTAATTTCGATACGATGCCGAGAAAATTCCTCTTCATAGCAGCATTCGCTGTGCTTTGTACGTTTGTGCAGGCGCAAGAGGTATGGATGACGCCGAACCGGGGTCAGTGGGATGAAAGGGTGGAATATCGGATCGAATTGCAAAAGGGTGAAATGCTCATCGAACGGGATGGTTTTACCTTCTTACTCACGGATTTAGCGGATAAATTCAAGCATGCACACGGGGAGGAGGATGAAAAACATGAGGATTCCGACGTGGTCAGATCGCAATTGATCCTGGCAAAATTTGCCGGTTCTGATTGGAGTGGTGATGTTACGTACACGGACTCTTCTACATTTTACCGCAATTATCTTTTCGGAAACGATCCGTCCAAATGGGTTTCCGGTTTGTATTGTTACAGTCGTCTGGAAATGCAGGAAATGTATCCGGGTGTTGATCTTGTCTGGGATGGAAGGGATAACGGACTCATGTATGCGCTGGTTGTAGATCCCGGAACCGATCCGGGTGTGATCCGAATGGATTATAGCGGTCAGGACGGACTTTCGCTTGATGGCGATGGAAATCTTCTGGTGGGAACGCGTTTTGGAGATATTTTGCAAACGAAACCCGTTGCATGGACGATGAAGGATGGGAAAAAGACCCCCGTCCAGGTAACATTTGACCTCTCCGGAAATTCCGTAGGATTTCATTTTCCGGAAGGATACGATGAAACGGCTGAGTTGATGATCGACCCGAACATTGTCTTTTCTTCCTTTACAGGATCTACCATGGATAATTGGGGAATGACAGCTACTCCGGACACGGATGGAAATACGTTTGCCGCAGGAATTGCCTTTGCGGGTTCAGGGACGTATCCGACAATTGCAGGGTCATATGATGTTTCCTTCAATGGTGGTACAACCTACGCGTGGGGTGGGGGAAGTTTGCCGGGATTCGACGTGGCAATCTCCAAATTCAATACAAATGGCACCTCACTCATCTTTTCAACCTATCTCGGGGGAGCGGCCAATGAAGCACCTCACAGTATGGTAGCGGATGAGAACGATGAGTTGTATGTGTTGGGAGTGACCAGTTCGTCCAATTTTCCCGTAACCGCCGGTGCTTACGACGTCAGTTTTAATGGAGGTCCCAACCTTGCCTCTAACGAATTGGGATATCCGCAAGGGGCTGATATTTTCGTGGTACATTTCAATGCGGCCGGAACAGGACTTGTAGGGTCGACATTCATCGGCGGTACAGGTACGGATGGGGTAAATACCGGGAACCTGGATTACAATTACGGAGATCCTTTTCGCGGTGAGATCATTACCCGGAACGGAAGTGTATACGTTTCTTCAACTTCGCAATCGGTGGATTTTCCAACTGTAGGGGCAAGTCAACCAAACCTGAGTGGTGCGCAGGATGCCGTGATTTTCAAGATGAACAGCGCACTGACCACGTTGAACTGGTCGACCTATTTTGGTGGAAGTAATCTGGAATCCGGGAATGCGCTGCAGTTATCGTCGTCCGGCGACTTGTTTGTAACCGGTGGGACAAACTCAAACAACCTGCCGATCAGTGGCGGAAACGATCTTTCTTTCAATGGTGGTGTAGCAGATGGCTACATTTTAAAAATGAGTGCCAGCACAGGGAATTTTTTGGCGGGCACCTACCTCGGGCAGTCGGACTACGATCAATGTTATTTCGTTCAATTGGATTTGGATGACAATGTGTATGTGTACGGTCAGACAGAAACGGCTTTTAACATCACCTCCGGACTTTACGGGAATCCGAACTCCGGCCAGTTTTTAAGGAAGTACTCCAACAATCTCAGTACAATTCTCTGGACAACTATGATCGGTGGAGGAACAGGACATCCGGAGATTTCACCAACGGCTTTTCTGGTGTCCGATTGCTATGATATCTACATCTCCGGTTGGGGAGGTACGATCAACACCAGTTACAGTAATCAGGCATTTTACAGCACCAGCAATGGGTTTCCGGTAACGGGGGACGCGTTTCAGCCCAATACGAACGGAAGTAACTTTTACATCGCCGTGCTCGGACAGGATGCCAGTTCCCTGAAGTATGGCACCTACATGGGAGGAACCACCACCAGTTGGAATCATGTGGATGGAGGAACCAGTCGCTTTGATAAGTCGGGAAGGATTTATCATGCCGTGTGTGCGGCTTGTGGCGGGAACGATAACGGATTTACATCGACTCCGGGTGTTTGGTCGCCGATCAATCCCAGTTCCAATTGTAACCTCGCTGCCTTTAAGTTTGAATTGAGCACTATTGATCCTGTCATCGCAACACCGAACAACGTAGTCTGTTTACCGGATCCTGTCATATTCAATGGGAACAGTGCAAACGGGAATCAGTTTCTCTGGAATTTCGGAGATGGGACCTATTCAACCGATGTGAACCCCAGTCATGTTTACGCCGGTCCTGGAACATACAACGTAACGTTGGTCGTTTCGGACAGTAACGGCTGTTATACGCCGGATTCCGTGAGTATGGAGGTGTTCATCGGAGATTACGCCGGAAGTATCGTGCAGCCAACTCAACCGGTTTGTCCCGGAACGCCCTATCAACTGGAGGCTTCAGGAGGATCTGTTTATCAGTGGTCACCTGCACAATTCCTTGATGATCCGACGATTGCCACGCCAACCGCTACAATCAATGTGACGACCGATTTTATGGTGATCGTCTCGGATACCTGTGGTGTCGATACCCTTTATGCCACACTCGAGGTGTACCCCGAAACACATACGATTTCGAATGATACCAGTATCTGTATCGGAGATGGGTTAACGCTCTTTGCTACCGGAGGAAATAGTTATACCTGGTCGCCGGGAACTTACCTTGATGATCCGTCCATTGCGACACCATACTGTCTGCCCGACGCCACCATTGAGTACCATGTGGAGATCATTACACCGGTTGGTTGTGTGATTGACGATTCGGTGACAGTGACGGTTTATTATACACCTCCGGCTCCGGTGATGCCTGATAGCATAAAATTGTGCTACGGAAGCAGTGCAGAAATCCAGGTTTCGGGCGGGGAGACGTATGCATGGTCACCCCCGATCAATATTACACCGTTGACAGGGCCCGTGGTGACGGTCAATCCACTGAACGACATGTGGTATTTTTGTGATTTCACCAATGGCTGCGGCACCGTGCCGGATAGTATTTGGGTGGATATTGTGGAGGCTTCGGTAACCGCAGGCACGGATACGATTATTTGTCCGGGCCAGTCTGCAGTGTTATGGGCTACGGGTGGTGTCAGCTATATATGGAGTCCTGGCGCCACTCTCAATAGCGTGAATACATCTTTGGTAAGTGCTACGCCAACGGCTCCGACGATGTATTATGTGCAGGGAATTGATCAATACGGTTGTACGAGTTGGGATTCCGTGTGGGTAGATCTGTTTCCACAGGCCTTCATTCAGACATGTCCGGACGTGTATGCATTTTACGGCGATCTGATCCAATTGTCGGCTACCAGTACGACGAGCGGACCTTACATCTGGTCACCGGCTGAATTCCTGAGTTGTGTGTCCTGTACCGATCCGGTTG
>JBNKYR010000027.1:0-24314 GCA_050300995.1 Crocinitomicaceae bacterium
ACTCAATCCCTGAACGGTATCAATGCAAGTAAATCCTGAACCGGAAACCGGGTCCGGAAGTACCGGCGTACTGTGCATCACGAATCCCGGATCGAGGCAGGAAGGAATATCAAGCGTTGGCTGACCAATTCCGTTGATCAGGTTACCCGGAATCAATGTATCGTTGAAACAAACAAAGGCCGTATCGCCGGAATTCAGATCAACAATGTTCCCATTTGCCAGTTCCACATACGTATCGCCGGCATAACTTTCTACCTCGCGAACGTATTCGATGATGTACTCACCTTCATCGCCCGGTGAACCGCCGTCCAGCTGAACTGCATAGATGGCCCCCGGAGTCATACAGCAAATCGATTCTTGTGTTCCGTCAAAACCAGCCGACCCCTGCAAAACAGGTGTGATGATGGGTGTAGCCTGTGTTCCATCTGTGGTAAAAGTGGCAGGGTTCAGACCTCCGTAGCAATCCGTCCCATTGAGCAATTCATACACCGCATAGCGCAGCGTATCCATCCCGATATACGCACGAAGATTCATTTCAATTGCTCCGGATGGAGGAACGGTGAAGTAATGCCAAACCGTCTGATCTGCACGATTGGCTGGGTTTGCATCTACCGGTGGCTCTCCAGCTAAAAACTCTGTACAGGCATGTTCGTTGTCTCCGGCAACTGCCTGAAATGAAGGAGTAACACCCGCAGGCGTCACCACAATTTCATACAGCGGATCCGGGAGGGTCAGACACAGAATATCGTTACCGGGCGGATTATCAATCGGATCCGAAACACTCGGATCGTACAACCAGGCATCAATGTTTTGTGTACTGAACAGTGTGAGACTGTTTGCCGGATCGACCATTCCGTAATAGGTGTAACCCGGCTCAAGACAAGGTTGCAGGATCAATGCACTTTCGTTGGAACCGCCAAACAAGCCGTTTACGTCTCCTTCTGCTGCCGCAATGTTTTCAAGGTCTGCACAATTGTAATCCGAAGGAATTCCGGGTGCAAAACGCCGGTCGTATCCGAACAGGGCTGTGTGCTCATCATAAAGGGAACTCTGGTAATCGGCTTCAAATACCATTCGACCGCTGTTTGGCGCCACAAAATTCAACCACACACTTTCGTTCATGGTGTTGTTATTCGTAGCCGGGTGATCGTAATCGTAGGCATGATATTCATTAGGGTTGGCAGATGTATGCACTTTACCGGTTTCGCCGTAATCATTCCCTCCGTCGTAAGCACACCCGAATCCAAGGTTTACAGACGGCCCGGAACCAGCAGCAGAGCTAATCGGAGTGGTATTGTACGCCACGTTTGGTGAAAGGCATGGAATGTCTTCTAAATCCGGTGTGCTTCCACCCAGAGAATTCACGCGGAATTCACAATACCCTGATTCATTAGAGTTATCGGTGGCCAACTGTACGTAGTACACTTCTCCCGGAATCAATTTCTGGTACGAAAACAACGGAACCGGATCGCAAGCATCCAGGATGATCTCCGCTTCGGGATCAATGCCCAGAAAGTCTGTTCCGTCCGAATATTCAATGTGCGAAAGGTATTCGAATTTGTCTTTGATTAACGTCCCTGTAATTGGCTGAACCCCTGCGGCACATCCGGCACCATCAGCCGCATGGTAAATTTCGAAATATGTTCCAAGCTCAGTGCCGCTGAGGTCTGTCGTGATCTCCACACTTCCTCCTGCCGGCGCCACAAAATACACCCATGAAGAACCGTTGGCGGACACATCTCCCGTATTCGGCTCATTGACTTCCAGCGTATTACTTGAACACAGACCAAATGTCTGCGTTGAATTCAGCGGAATTTGAATGGCATTACAAATATCGTCAGGAACGGCTGTAACAGCCAGTGCCACGTACTCGACCTCAAAAGTCACCTCATAACTCTGCGCACAACTTCCGTCAGTACTGTTGGCTGTAAATGTCTGCCAAACAACGCCGGGAGCACCGGGAACTGCCATCGAAACATTCTGATTGGCTGTTTCACCATCTGTGAACAAACCAAGCAAGCTGTAGTTGGTTGCTTCGTCGTTTTCATAAGCCCTCCAGGAAATATTGATTTGCGTCGGAACATCCGATGAACAAACATAATCATGAGAGAAATACAATCCACTTGTCGGCGAAAAACCACTTCCCGGAGCCGTCATCACATACGGACCGTTATCGTCATTTTTGTAGGCGTAATTGAAATCGCCAAGTAATCCGAAAAGAACAGGGTTGTTGTTGGAATATCCGAGGGTGTTGTCTGTGGCTACAAATTCCCAGACGAAGTCACTGTTTCCGGAAAGAAAACCGTCACAATCGACATTGGAATTCACTTCCACCGAAAGAACCCGGACATTGATAGTGGCCTGGCTCCAGGCAGGTGAATGGAACAGGGTGAGCACGCCCATGAACCACGCCCCCAGTCGAGCTAGTTTCATAGCAGGTAGTTTAAGTTATAAGTAGTACCGTTTCTAAACGTGCCGTTTAGCGAAGAAGCAGTGCCACAGGGTTTTCCATGTACTTTTTGAACGTATTCAGGAAAGCCGCTCCGGTCGCTCCATCCACTACGCGGTGGTCGCAAGATAAGGTTATTTTCATTACGTTACCCGGAACTATCTCGCCATTCTTCACCACAGGAACCTGCTTAATTCCCCCTACTGCCATGATACAACTATCCGGAGGATTCACGATTGCCGTGAATTCGTCAATTCCGAACATTCCAAGGTTGGAGATCGTAAAGGTATTTCCCTCCCAATCTTCCGGTTGCAATTTCTTTTCTTTCGCTTTTTTCGCGAAAATTTTCACTTCTTCATTGATCTCAGCCAACTCCTTCCCATCCGCAAATCGGATCACCGGAACGAGTAAACCTTCATCAACAGCTACTGCCACACCGATGTGTACATGCTGATTTCTTCGGATAACATCTCCACGCCAGCTGCTGTTCACTGCAGGATGCTTGCGCAACGCCAGTGCAGATGCCTTGATCACCATATCGTTGAATGAGATCTTTTCTTCTCCAAGATCATTGATGGATTTACGGATTGCCACAGCATTATCCATGTCGATTTCCATGGTAAGGTAGAAGTGCGGTGCCGTAAACTTGCTTTCTCCAAGTCGTTTGGCAATCGTCTTACGCATCTGCGAGATCGGTTCATCCGTATAGGTTTCCGTTCCCACAAACGCTTGTCTCTTCGCACCTCCTCCTACATAAGGAGAGTAATGATCGATGTCTTTCTTTACAATTCGTCCGCCATCTCCGGTTCCGATCACATTGGAGAGATCAATTCCCTTTTCATCAGCCATTTTACGTGCCAGCGGTGAAGCAAACACCCTGCCGTTAGATTCTGCTACTGATGCAGCCACAGCCGGTTTTGGAGCCGAAGCGGGAGTTGGCGCAGGAGCCGGTTTTTCAACTACAGGTTCAGGTGTTGGCGTCGGAGCAGGTGCTGATTCAGCAGCAGGTTCCCCGGCAGCCGAAGCACTTTTGGCAGCCTCTGCAAGTATCTTCTCTACGTCCTCCCCTTTTTCACCAATCACCGCCAGGACCGCATTTACAGGTGCGGTTGCCCCCTTTTCCACACCGATGTGTAGCAGAACTCCATCGTAAAACGATTCGAACTCCATGGTCGCCTTGTCTGTTTCGATCTCTGCCAGAACTTCTCCTGACTGTACTGGATCTCCCACTTTCTTATTCCAGGCTGCCACCACACCTTCGGTCATGGTGTCGCTCAATTTCGGCATGTAAACGATCTCTGCCATACGTTCAATATCTCTTTACGATTAGTATTCTACAATAAACGGATATCCTCCTTCGACGTACACGTCTTCATACAATTCCTTGCCATCAGGATACGGAGAATTCTCCGCGAAGGAAACGCACTCTTCCACTTCATTCTTCACCCAGGCTTCAATCTCCTCGATCTCTTTCGCTGTGAGCCACTTGTTTTCCTTAATCACGTTCAGACAATGAACGATCGGATCCTGTTCCATCCATTCGTTCACTTCTTCCTTGGTGCGATATTTCTGCGGATCGGACATCGAGTGTCCTTTATAACGATAGGTCCGGATGTCCAGCAATGTTGGTCCATCGCCACGGCGAGCACGATCTGCTGCTTCTTCGATTGCTTCATGTACCGCCTCCGGTGACATACCATTCACCGTACGGGAAGGCATTTCATACGAATCACCGATTCTGGAAAGATCATGTACATTGGTTGTACGCTCTACGGACGTTCCCATCGCATAGTTGTTATTCTCAATGATGAAGATCGCCGGCAATTTCCAGTTCATGGCCATGTTGAATGTTTCATGAAGAGCTCCCTGGCGCACAGCCCCGTCACCCATAGAAACAAAAACCACATTTCCTGTCTCGTTGTATTTTTCTGCGAAAGCCACACCGGCACCCATTGCGATCTGTGCCCCAACAATTCCGTGACCTCCCATGAAGTTTACTTCTTTGTCAAAAAAGTGCATGGAACCACCCTTTCCTTTCGAACAACCGGTAGATCGTCCATACAACTCAGCCATCAATACACGCGGATCGGTTCCCAAGGCAATCGGATGACCATGATCGCGATAGGCAGTCATGTGCTTATCTCCTTTCTGGCAGGCGCTTGCAGTGCCAACTACAATCGCTTCCTGACCAATATACAGGTGACAAAATCCTCCGAACTTCTGCTGGATATACAATTGTCCAGTCTTCTCTTCGAACTTACGGATCAGGAGCATATCCTTGTACCACTTCACATAAGTATCCTTCGAAAATTTTGGTTTCGCTGAATCCTTCAGTTTCTGCTTGCCTGTAGTTGTATTTTTCTGTGCTTTAACCGCCATGCCGATTCATTCATTTAATGCGCTGGCAAATATAAAAAATTCTTAGTTGGTGACCGGAACCCGCCAGCATAAATACCCGTTATTTCGGGAAAGGCTAAATCTCCCTTTTCAACACCTCTTCCAACGCATCAAGCCCTACTTCCACTTCCGTAGGTCCTACCGCGTACGGTGCGATCTCATAACTATTGAAGTAGACCGAAAACGATCGGCCTGTAAAATAAAAGTTGCTGTTAATTGAAAAGGTATTGTCTTCAAATTCAAATCCGGCTTCCTCAAGGTTATCCGAGGGAGAAAGACCATGCTGTACGCGGAACGCCATTTCACAGGCATCATTTACGACTTTCAGGTCCGTAAAGAAATCGGCAGGAGTCAGTTGCTGTCCGGTTTCCCGATCGAATACAAAAGCGGTAAAGTTTCCGTTTCCATGGGCTCCGCCTTCGTAAGACCATTCACTGATTTTCAACTGCACCATTGCATCAAATTCTTCGATCTGAATATTCATCTCCAAATTCCATGGCATTGCGTATTCCCCATCCTTTTCAAATTCACGAAAGGAAGCCGCAAAATCATCCATATACTTTTGAAAAGTCTGCTTATCCAATTTGCTGAAAGCCGGTTTTTTCGCAGGGTAACGGGAATTTAAATGCTTCAGAATTTCCCCATTCACCGCCATTTCCATCGGTGTTTCAGGCTGTGCGTAAAACTGACCTGCAATATGATTGATCGCCGTATCAGCTCCGTTCACAGAAACCAAAACCTGTTGAATCTCTACAGCATCAACCTCCTGAGCCGAACAGGCAACCGAGAGGAACAAGCCACAAAACAATAAGCAATTTTTCATCATTCGTCTTTTGTAACTCCGAAAGCCAGCGGAAGCAGATCTTTGGCAGAGTCAAAAATTATTACCGTTCCATTTTGATTCACCAGAATTACTCGAAAGGGGTTCTCCTGACGATTTTCGGATTCCAGCATCACCTGGCGACATGCGCCACAAGGCGACAGAATCCGATCCTGAGAAATCAATGCTCCTTTTGCTACAATGCACAGTGTAGTTACCGGATTGTCGGGATGATTGGCGCCGGCATAGAACAATACCACGCGTTCGGCACACAAACCGGAAGGATATGCCATATTTTCCTGGTTGCTCCCTGTCAGCACAGTACCGTCAGCCAGTTCAACGGCGGCTCCCACCCGAAACTTACTGTAAGGCGCATACGCCGTATCACACACCTCGTAAGCCTGTCGGACCAATTCCTGATCTTCGGGTGGTAACACCTTCCAATCATGGAGCTGTCGGTAGGCAATTGTCAGACTTCTTTCCATCTTGTTAGTTCAAAGGACCTTTATAAGGTCAAAGAAATGAATTTTATTCATCATTATCAATCGGCTTTCCGACTACTTGTGTACTCAAGGGAATGTCCGTAATTTTGCGCCGCGATGAATCAGTACAAAAAAGTTGCGTTCTACACGCTCGGGTGCAAGCTGAACTTTTCAGAAACTTCTACCATTGGCAGGAGCTTTCAGGATGCCGGCTATGCACGTGTTCAATTTGATGAATCGCCTGACATTTATGTCATCAACACTTGCTCGGTCACAGACAATGCCGATAAAAAGTGCCGGCAACTGGTAAAAAAGGCACTTAAAGTAAATCCGAATGCCTTCGTTGCGATCATAGGATGCTATGCCCAGCTAAAACCTGAGGAAATTGCCCGGATTCCGGGAGTTGACATTGTACTGGGAGCCAACGAAAAATTCAACCTCGTAGAGCACATCGAATCACTGGATAAGCTCGAAGAAACGGTTATTTCCAATTTCAGCATTAAAGAAACCAAGGAATTTGTTCCGGCCTTTTCCATGGGAGATCGCACCCGATCCTTCCTCAAAGTCCAGGACGGATGTGATTATTTCTGCACCTTCTGCACCATTCCCCTGGCGCGTGGAAAGAGCCGAAATGCAAGCATCGCAGAAACAGTTGCTGAAGCTGAAAAGATTGCGGCAACCGATATCAAGGAAGTTGTACTGACAGGAGTCAACATCGGTGATTTCGGACAAGGTGGTGAAGAAAATTTCTTTGGACTGGTGAAAGTACTCGATAAAGTAGAAGGCGTTGACCGGTTCCGGATCTCCTCCATTGAGCCAAATCTGCTTTCCGATGAGATCATTGATTTCTGCCTGAATCACTCAAAGCGCTTTGTGCCGCATTTCCACATTCCGCTGCAATCCGGAAGTGATAAACTTCTGAAAGCAATGCGGAGAAAGTACGAACGGGCGCTTTTTGCCGATCGAGTGAACACGATCCTGAATCACAATCCTGACACCTGTATTGGTGTCGACGTGATCGTTGGTTTTCCGGGAGAAACAGATGAAGATTTTCAGGAAACAATGGACTTCCTGAAGGATCTCGAGATTTCGTATCTGCACGTCTTCACCTACTCCGAACGAGCGAACACTACCGCGGTTAAACTCGGAAATCCCGTTCCGATGGACGTTCGTCGTGAGCGAAGCAAAATGCTGCACATACTTTCGGATAAAAAGAAACGGGCATTCTATGAAAAGAACCTCGGTCGGGAAGGAATCGTGCTTTTCGAAAACGAGGACAATGATGGTGTAATGCACGGATTTACCGCCAATTATGTCAAGGTGAAAATTCCATACGACGCAACACTATCCAATACATTTCAACGGGTTTCACTGACAGAGATTGATCGGGATGGTGTCATGAAATGTGAAATACTGACACCAGTCGTTTAAAGCGAAAGCCTTACTTCAGAGCCACAGTCATCTCGCGTTTTCCGGGAGGTCCCGGCAAGGACTTTACCTCAAAACCCAATGCTTTCAGATTTCGCTTGAATTGCCCCTGTGCACAATAAGTAACGAGCATCCCTCCTTTTTTGAGACCGTCGTACATTTTCGAGAGAATTTCCGGAGACCACATTTCACCTTGAGCCCGGGGCCCGAAAGCATCGAAGTAAATAATATCGTACTGCCCGCGATCAAGGGAGTAATTCTCAATTTTTTCGTGGATCTTTTTAAATGAAAAATTCTCCTGTAACCCATGACTTTTCCCCCACTCACAATTATGCATCTGATCAAAGGCGATCCATAGATCGGAATCGATCTTTTCAACATAATTGAGGTCGTCGATCATTTCCACCGAAACCGGATACGCTTCAATACCTGTATAATTCACAGGCACGTCGTTCCCCTCAGAAAAAGCGTACGTCAGCAAAGCATTCAACCCCGTACCGAACCCCATTTCAAACACATTCACCGGGCGCGCCTCTACCTGCTTCAGTCCATTCTCAATAAACACGTGGATTGCTTCCTGAATAGCACCGTGTGTCGAATGATATGTTTCATCCAGGTCAGGAATATACAATGTTGTAGAGCCATCTTCCGTGTGGCGAATCTCGCGTTTCATAACACAAAAATAGGCGGTATTTCCCGAATAACGCGAGTTATCATGAAGTCTGCTATCCAATGTTAATTTCCTGTTTATATCGCGTTTAAAAAACTTTGTGATTTTTCCTGTGGAATTTGGGAGTAGGATTCCCTATCTTTGAACGATGGACAATCCTCAGGAGAATACGCGAAAAACCGGAACACGGATCAGCAAGACAAGCAATATCGCCAATGAATTGGGTGGAAACATTCCGCCACAGGCGATTGATCTGGAACGAGCGGTTCTGGGAGCGATGATGCTGGAAAAGAATGCCGTAACAGACACGATCGACATTCTGACGCGTGAGAGCTTTTACGATCCGCGACATCAATACATTTTCGGTGCGATTCAGGAATTGTTCGGAACCTCCCAGCCCATTGACATTCTCACTGTTACCGATCGTCTGAAAAAGAAGGGCGAGTTGGCTGCAGTCGGTGGCGCGGCATACATCTCTCAGATGACAAGTCGTGTAGCATCTACAGCCCACGTTGAGTATCACGCCCGGATCATTTCCGAAATGCACATCAAGCGTGAATTGATCCGCATGAGTGGCGAGGTCATGAAAGAAGCCTTTGATGACACGAAAGATGTCTTCGACGTCCTGAACAAAGCGGAAGGTGATCTTTTCAAGATTGCTGAAAACAACATGGGACGTGCAGTTGACGTGATGCAGAATGTTGTCCGCGAAGCCATTGAAGAAATCGAACGTGCTTCACAGAACTCCGACGGTATCTCGGGAATCCCTACCGGTTTCTATGATTTGGATAAGGTAACGGCCGGATGGCAACGTTCGGATATGATTGTAATTGCTGCACGTCCAGCGATGGGAAAAACAGCATTCGTTCTCTCTATGGCACGAAACACAGCCGTAGATCACCAAATGGGCGTTGCAATCTTCTCCCTGGAGATGTCTTCCGTTCAGCTGGTAAAACGACTCATTGCTTCGGAAACTCGACTTCCAGCGGAAAAACTGAGAAAAGGAGATCTCCGCGATGATGAATTCCAGCAACTTCATTCGCGTATTACGAAACTATCGACCGCTCCTATTTATATTGACGACACGCCAGGACTCAGCATCTTTGACCTTCGGGCTAAATGTCGCCGATTGAAAATGCAGTACGACATTCAACTCGTTATCATCGACTACCTTCAGCTGATGACGGCAGGAGGATCAAAAGGCAACGGAAACCGTGAACAGGAAATCTCTTCCATCTCCCGTTCCATTAAGGAAATTGCCAAAGAACTCAACGTTCCGATGATTGCGCTTTCGCAGCTGAGTCGTTCGGTGGAACAACGTGGAGGTGATAAACGTCCTGTTCTTTCCGACCTGCGTGAATCCGGTGCAATTGAACAGGATGCGGATATCGTGTCCTTCATTTATCGCCCGGAATACTACGGCTTCCTGCAGGATGAAAACGGAAACTCCAATGCTGGCGTCGGCGAGATCATCATTGCCAAGCACCGTAACGGAGCCCTGGAAAATATCCGACTTCGTTTCATCAAGGAGTTTGCGCGCTTCGACAATCTGGAAGGTTTCCAGGATGAGCCGGGAATGCCACAAGGACTTTCGGCAAATAACAATTTCGACAATCAGGGAACATATACGATCCCGAGTAAAATGAATACTCTACAGGACGACAATCTTGACTTTAATCCAACTGACGACGGTGACACTCCGTTTTAGGTAGGATTTTTGTAGCGAACGACGTTGCCATGAAAAAATGTTTCATTCTTCTTGCCTTTCTCTCCGTGGTTCTGACCGGACGTGCTTCGCAGATCCTTATTCCCATGGACGAAACACAGACGAATCACCTGAAAGCATACGGTCTGGCTTACTACCTGCTCGAAAACGACATCGTCATTGAATGGCTCCTGAACTACAGGGGCGGCTCCTTCCTCTCGCCACACCTCGTTTCCATCGAAGAAGAGCTTGTTCTTCGCGGAATTCATTATGAGGTCATTGCAGACGGACAGGCCAACCGGATCAAAACCGAGATCGGAAATCCGGAAGTAAACATGGAGGTCGTCCAGCTTGAAAAAGCGCCAAAGATCGCTGTGTATACTCCACGCGGCAAACAACCATGGGATGACGCTGTTACTCTCGTCCTTGAATACGCGGAAATTCCGTACGACAAAATTTACGATTCTGCCGTTGTTATGGGATTACTTCCCGAATACGACTGGCTACACCTTCACCATGAAGATTTTACTGGTCAGTACGGAAAATTCTACGGAGCCTATCGTTCCTACCCCTGGTACAAAGAGCAGGTGGCCGAACTTGAAGCTTCTGCCGCAGCACTCGGATTCAGCAAGGTTTCTCAATTGAAGCTTGCTGTAGCGGAGAACATCAAAAATTTTGTCATCGGAGGCGGTTTCCTCTTTACCATGTGTAGCGGTACTGATAGTTTCGATATCGCCCTTGCTGCGCACAACACGGATATTTGCGAACGCATGTTTGACGGAGACCCTGCTGATCACGATTGCCAGAACAAACTGGATTTCAACAGCACATTTGCCTTTGAAGATTTCAAACTGGTCATGGATCCACTCGAATACGAGTACTCCAATATTGATGGGACAGATCTCCGCCAGCGCGGACTTACAGAATCGCAGGCAGCAAAAATCGACAAGTTTACCCTCTTTGAATTTTCTGCCAAGTGGGACGTTGTACCGACCATGCTTACGCAGTGTCACACCGATGTTGTCAATGGGTTCATGGGACAAACAACGGACTTCAAGAAGGACTTCATTAAATCGAACGTGCTTGTGATGGGAGAATCCAAGCAATACAACACGGCACGCTACCTGCATGGGGAACTGGGACAGGGCACCTGGACTTTTTACGGCGGACATGATCCTGAGGATTATCAGCACCGGGTTGGCGACCCTCCAACCGACCTTAATCTACATCCGAATTCTCCAGGATATCGCCTGATCCTGAACAATATCCTGTTTCCTGCCGCCAAGAAGCAGAAGCGCAAAACCTGATTATTTATTTATCAAACAAAACACCCCGGCATCTTTTCCGGGTTGCTGAGCATGTTGTTGCTTTTGGCGGAGGCTCTGCTTTACATCGTATCACGCACAAAAAAAGGCTACCGATTGGCAGCCTTCCCTATTTCTATTGAAGATCTTATTTATGCATCGATCTTCGCGTACTTCGCATTGCGCTCGATGAATTCTCTACGAGGCGGTACATCATCCCCCATCAACATGGAGAAGATGTTATCGCATTCCGCAGCGTTTTCAATCGTAACCTGACGTAAGGTTCTGTATTCCGGATTCATTGTTGTTTCCCACAACTGCTCCGCGTTCATCTCTCCAAGACCCTTATAACGCTGAACGTTTACCGAAGATTCTGTTCCTGATCCTTTCATTTCCTGAATCAGTCGATCGCGTTGAATATCGTCCCATGCATAAGAAGACTTTGCCCCCTTCTTCACCTGGTACAATGGTGGTGTGGCAATGTAGATGTATCCGTTTTCAACCAATTCCTTCATGTATCGGAAGAAGAACGTAAGGATCAGTGTTTCAATGTGAGAACCATCGACGTCGGCATCACACATGATGATGATCTTGTGATAACGCAGTTTTTCAAGGTTCAAAGCTTTGGAATCCTCTTCGGTTCCAACGCGCACACCCAACGCTGTATAAATATTCTTGATCTCCTCATTTTCGAAGATCTTGTGTTGCATTGCTTTCTCCACGTTCAGGATCTTACCTCTCAATGGCATAATCGCCTGGAATTCACGGTCACGCCCCTGCTTGGCAGTTCCACCCGCCGAATCTCCCTCTACCAGGTAAATCTCGCATTCAGCAGGATCCTTGGAAGAACAGTCGGCCAGTTTTCCCGGAAGTCCACTTCCTGTGAGTACATTTTTACGCTGAACCATCTCACGAGCCTTACGCGCTGCCTGACGGGCTTTTGCGGCAAGGATCACTTTCTGAACGATTGTACGGGCTTCATTCGGATGCTCCTCCAGGTAAACGGTCAGCATTTCCGAAACCCCCTGGCTTACCGGAGCTGTTACTTCACGGTTACCAAGTTTTGTTTTGGTCTGTCCTTCAAACTGAGGCTCGGCCACTTTTACGGAAACAACCGCTGTGAGACCTTCGCGGAAGTCATCCCCTTCAATCTCAACTTTTTCTTTTGCCAACATTCCCGAATCCGTCGCATACTTCTTCAGGGTATTGGTCAATCCACGACGGAAACCGGAAAGATGTGTTCCTCCTTCGTGCGTATTGATGTTATTCACATACGCCTGGATGTTTTCCGTATATGAAGTATTGTATTTCAACGCTACTTCAACAGGAATACCATCCTTTTCTCCTTCAAAGAAGATCACATCCTCGATCAGTCCCTCACGGTTACGATCCAGGTAATCCACGAACTCTTTCAAACCACCTTCTGAGAAGAATAGCGATGATAAAGGCTTACCATCTGCATCAATCTCACGCATATCAGCAAGTGTGATCTTGATGCCTTTGTTCAGAAACGCCAACTCACGCATACGCGCAGCCAGCGTATCATAATTATATACCGTTGATTCGAAAATCGAAGCGTCCGGCTTGAAAGTCACTTCAGTACCGGTACGATCAGAAGTTCCGATTTCCTTTACATCGTAAAGCGGCTTCCCGATATTGTACTCCTGCTGGAAGATCTTTCCCTCACGATGAACAACTGCCTTCAATTCCGTAGAGAGCGCATTCACACAGGAAACCCCTACACCGTGCAAACCACCGGATACTTTATATGTATCCTTGTCGAATTTACCGCCGGCATGGAGGACCGTCATTACGATCTCCAACGCTGATTTTCCTTCCTTTTTATTGATCCCTGTCGGAATACCACGACCATTATCCTTTACGGTAATGGAATTGTCTTCATTTATTGTTACCTCAATTGTGTCGCAGTGTCCTGCAAGAGCCTCATCAATCGAGTTATCCACTACTTCATACACCAGATGGTGCAATCCTTTTACCCCAACATCACCGATGTACATTGCCGGACGCTTACGTACGGCTTCGAGGCCTTCCAATACCTGGATATTATCCGCTGAATATTCCCTTAACTTATTTTCTTCTTGACTCATAATTTAATCAGTAAATATTCGCCTGAAAACGGCACTTCACATAAGGAACAAAAATAACCATCCCAATCGTGAAATCGCAGTGTTTACGCCAAAAGAAACGGGAACTTATCAACATAATTTTGACTGAATTGTTAATAGTTTTACGCCTGCCTACCGGTCTCAAAAAAATACCCGTAATCATGGAACATTATTTGCGTTCTACCGAATAAGAATCTATATGCGGTATATCACATTCATCTTTTTTGTTTTTGCATTCACGTTTGCAAATGCCTCTCACCCGTTGGAAGGCACCTGGCAGGGTGTCATCATTCCCGCAGGAAACGGAATGGAAAAAGGAACACTGCTTTACGCTGACCTGAGCATCAACAGCGGATCCGTTAGCGGAAAGATGCGTGAAGAGATCTACAATTCCGAGAATTACGCAGTAAAACAGGTCAACGGGAAACTGAAGAACGAAACACTTTTCATTCATCAAATTGTAGTAGAACGCAGTACCAGGGTCTCCCGGGTAAAATGGTGTTTGATGGACATGGAATTGCAGTACGATTCGCTTACCGGTTACATGGAAGGTACTTTTGAGAGTTCGGATTGCAAACGATTCATGGGCAAGATCATCCTCTATAAATCGGATTTTGATTTCAGCAGTGAGCAGCAAACAGAAGTAAGTCATCTCTGGTTCGGACAATTCCTGAAAGATTACAAGGAAGGTTTGAATGCGCCGGAAATCCGGAAAATAGAACGCGCCAACTTTGTTTTCGAACCGGTTTATTTCGATTACGATAAGTACGATATCAAATCAGAGTATTACGCCTTTCTGGATCGCCTGATCAAAGTGGTAAAGGGACATTCCGATCTACGCGTAAAAGTTACCGGGCACACCGATTCGGACGGTTCGGACGCATACAACGATACCTTGTCCAAAAACCGGGCACAGGCCATCATTGATTACTTCGTGAGCAAAGGATTGAGTGCAGACCGCCTTGTTTTCGATTTTAAAGGCGAACGACAACCGGCAGACACCAATGCCACCCCCGAAGGCAAACAGCGCAATCGCCGGGTGGATTTCTCCTTTATTTAGGCCTTTAAACTTTACCGAGCATGGCACTTTTGAGTCCTGAATCGGCTGGCTTGTCCCCAAACCAGATTCCCCAAAGCGCTTTCTTGAATTCAAGACCACTTTGCGTTCCCAGTTTTTCTCCGTTCATCACCACCTGAACACCGGTTCCGGGCTTGTAGATCAGAATAATATCGTCGCCTGCCTTGAACTGCTTGCTAAAGATCTTCATGAAAGAATTGATCTCGGTCTGAGAAGCCTTTCCACTTGTAGAATTCGCAAAACCTTCTTTGACTGTTTCTACAAACTTGTCACGTGTTACCTTATTGGAAACCAACTTGATCCGGATACACATCTCTTCATCCGCACCGATGATCTTCTTCGCATCGGAAGACTGTTCCAAAAGGTAAAGCGCAGAAACATACAGGTCGATAAAGTACTTTTCACGAAGTCCGGAACCGTTGTACTTCACAATTTTTTCGTTGATCTTGATCTTGGCCGGAAATGTAACCCCGTGTGATTGGATATCCTGGGCAGTTGATGTAAAGACCATACCGGTCATGAAAGCGAGACTGAGAAGGATTTTCGAAATCATAGTTTTTGTTTATTAAGTGGAATCGCTAGTTTTAAGCAATCTTTGTTCCAAACATACTAAAAATCAATTATGTCGAAAATCATTGCACTTTCATTTGTTGCGACTGTCTTCTTTCTTTACTCTTGCGGAGGCGGATGGTCAGAAGATCAAAAAGATCAACTGAAAAACACCTGTATCGGTAGTGGCTTATACGACTGCGACTGTTACGTTGAAACAATCGTCAAAGCACATGAAAACCCGGACGAATTCAACAAATTGAGCCAGGCAGACAAAGATAAACTGGTGGAAAGTTGCGCAAATGAAGAAGCAAGCGACAGTTCTCAGGACGAAGATCTGGAATCGTTTTAATTGAGAATCGCAGCGCTCAACGCTTTTTTATCGAAAGGAAATTTCCGAGAAGGTCGTGACCATGTTCAGTCATGATGGATTCCGGGTGAAATTGAACGCCAAACAATAATTTATCCGGCCGGCTGATCGCCATAATCGTTCCATCCGATCCGGAAACAGCATCTGTCTGGTAATTTTCGTTTCTCAACACCTCCCAACTGTGATAAAGTCCAACAGTATAGGACGCGGGCAATCCCTTAAACAGACCGGAACCATTAACTACCGAGATCGTATCCTCCGCGCCATGCCTGACCTGATCCTTGTTCCCCAATTCTCCCTGAAGATGAAGGGCAATTGCCTGCATTCCGAGACACACCCCCAACACCGGAATCCTTCCTTCACAGGAAGCAATCACCTGCATAAGATTCATGTGATCGGCTGGAAGCCCGGGCCCAGGAGACAACACGACGCTGTCATAAGCAGAGACATCGCCTTTAAAAGCATCATTGCGTACCACGGATACTTCCGCTCCCAGAGAACTCAGATAATGTTCCAGGTTGTAGGTAAATGAATCATAATTATCGAGCAGCAAGACCTTGGACACAACTCAGCGATTTTTACGTAAACTTGTACAAAAATAAGAAGATGAAGAAGGCAATACAAATCCCGGGAGCACCTGCTCCGATCGGTCCATATAGCCAGGCCATCCTGATGAACGGAATGTTGTTTGTTTCCGGGCAGATCCCGCTCAATCCTGCTACCGGTGAACTCGTGAATGATTCCATCGCTTCTTCCACACATCAGGTCATGAAAAACATCCTTGCCCTGTTGTCAGAAGCCGGAATGGAAGCCTCCAACATTGTGAAATGCAGCATCTTTCTGAAAGATCTCGGACATTTTAGCGAGGTCAATGAAATTTATGGTCAGTACTTCCGTTCTACACCTCCGGCACGCGAAACGGTACAGGTAGCCAAACTACCTTTGGATGTCGATATTGAGATCTCCTGCATCGCTGTTGCCTGACTACGAATTTGACGAAAACGTACACATATCAACTGAGTGTTGTCATTGTCAATTACAATGTCCAGTACTTTCTGGACCAGTGCCTTCATTCTGTAAAAAAGGCCATCAAAAACGTCCCGACGGAAGTAATCATCGTGGACAATTGTTCTGTTGACGGATCAATTGAAATGGTCAAGTCCAAATATCCTGAATTTCAACTCATTGAAAACAAGGACAATGTTGGGTTTTCAGTCGCCAACAATCAGGCTATCAAGCTATCCAAAGGACGTTACGTTCTACTCCTCAATCCGGACACGGTGGTGGCAGAAGACACCTTCGAAAAGGTGGTAAAATTCATGGATGAGCATCCCGATGCCGGTGGACTTGGCATCCACATGGTGGACGGTCGCGGAGGTTTTCTTCCGGAATCCAAACGCGGACTTCCACGGCCCATGGTTGCCTTTTACAAGATCTTCGGTTTGTCACGCATTTTTCCGAAATCAGCACGTTTCAGCAAGTATCATTTGGGACACCTTTCTCCAGAAAAGAACCATGAAATTGACGTGCTCAGTGGTGCCTTTATGCTGATGCGCCATGAAGCACTCGACAAGGTTGGTCTCCTTGATGAAGATTTCTTCATGTACGGAGAAGACATCGACCTTTCCTACCGCATCCAGCTTGGTGGTTACAAAAATTACTATTTCGCGGATTCTTCGATTATTCATTACAAAGGCGAAAGCACCAAGAAAAGCTCAGTCAATTATGTGTTCGTGTTCTACAACGCGATGATCATTTTTGCCCGAAAACACTTCTCGGGCAAGCAGGCCCGTTTGTTTTCCGTACTGATCAATCTGGCAATCTATCTCCGTGCATTTCTCGCGATCTGTTTGCGCTTCGTTAAGCGCATCTTCCTGCCACTGGTCGATTTTGGCTACATCGTAACAGGACTCTTTGCACTGACCGCATATTGGCAAAAGGCCCAAATTGAGTTTCCGGAAGAACTGATCCGGTATTCCATTCCCATTTATGCAGCAACCTGGCTCGCAGCCACTTTTTTTTATGGCGGATACGATGTACCGGTGCGCATTTTTAAGTTTTTCAAAGGAATCTTTCTCGGCACAATACTCATTCTACTTGCCTATGCGATCCTGCCGAAAACCTGGCAATTCTCCCGCCTTTTCATTTTTGTCGGAGCCGGATGGATCTTCACTTATTACCTGATCTCCCGCCTGTTCCTGCATCTCGTGGTCGGCAAACGTTTTCGCTTGCGTTCCGGTCAACGTAAGCGTTTTGGGGTAATTGGTTCGGAAGAAGAATTTATACGCGTCAAAGGTCTGATCGAGCAAACGAATGAAAATGTACGCGAGGTTGTTCGGTTTAGCCGTGAATCCGCGGCAAAAACAGACTTGAGTCAACTGGACGAACTTGTATTTTGTTCGAGAGACGTGGATTTCGGTTACATCATTTCGGAAATGCGACGTCTGCACGGCGGACAGCTCGATTTTAAGATTGCTCCGGAAGGCGCCAACCATCTGATCGGAAGTAATTCAATCGATACCGCCGGCGACCTTTACATCCTGAATCTGAACAACCTTGTCAGCACTGAAAATAAACGTAAAAAGCGCCTTTTCGATCTGACAATGTCAACTGCCCTTATTCTGAGCTTCCCGGTGCTTGCTTTCTGGATCAAAAACAAACAGCGTTTTCTGCGAAATTCTTTCCAGATATGGCTCGGAAGAAAGACCTTTATTGGCTTTTCCGACGCCGATATGAAACGTGACGTGCGACTTCCGAAAATAAGACCAGGCGTGCTTTCCCCAAGCGATAGCATCGAAGGAAGCGACGATCAGATCCGTGAAAAACTCAATCTGCTTTATTCGCGGGATTATTCCATGCGCAAAGATTTTTCCATCCTCCTGAAAGCATGGAACAAATTGGATGACTAGATCAAAGTTGGTTAAGCCGATTTTTCAGTTATTTTTGTAAGCGAAAAAAACGAGTCTTTATTAATTTATGTCACAGATTGAAATCAGACTCCCTAAAATGGGGGAAAGCGTTACCGAAGCAACCATTACGAATTGGCTGAAAAATGTTGGAGATAAGGTTGAATTGGATGAACCTCTTGTAGAGGTTGCCACCGACAAAGTGGACAATGAGCTTCCTTCTGAAGCTGAGGGAGTTCTGGTACAACGTCTGTTTGAAAAAGATCAGGTAGCTCAGGTAGGTGATGTCATCGCAATCATCTCTACGGATGGTGCCCCTGCTCCTGCAGGAAAGCCAGCAGCAGAAACACCAGCCGCCACAATCGAAAAAGAAGTAGCTCAGGCTGTAGAATCGGTTGCTGCAACGCCTTCCAGCAATGGAACACCATCGGCAATCAGCAAAAGCGGTTCGAATGGTAAATTCTACTCTCCACTCGTTCGAAGCATTGCAGAAAAAGAAGGACTTGCGATGGCTGAACTTGAAGCCATCAATGGCACCGGTCAGGGCGGTCGCGTTACTAAAAAAGATATTCTCGCTTACCTGGATGGAGATCGTACTGCTGTTGCAGTTGCGGCTCCGGTTGCACCTGCTGCCGCACCGACGCAACCGGCAAGTGCTCCCGCCAACGCTCCAGCTTCTGCTCCGGCAGCAGGCGGATTCCTCTCAAACATCAAGGAACCGGTTGTAACTGTTGGCCCGAACGATGAGATCGTAGAGATGGATCGTATGCGAAAACTGATCGCAGATCACATGGTGATGTCGAAACACGTTTCTCCGCACGTTACCAGCTACGTAGAAGCTGACGTAACGAAGATCGTGAACTGGAGAAACAAGATCAAAAAAGCATTCCAGGAGCGTGAAGGTGAAAATATGACGTTCACACCGATCTTTATCGAAGCGATTGTAAAAGCAATTAAAGATTTCCCTGGTGTAAACATCTCTGTTTCAGGCGGCAATATTGTGAAGCGCGGAAACATCAATATCGGCATGGCAACAGCGCTTCCTTCAGGAAACCTGATCGTACCGGTGATCAAGAATGCAGACCGTCTTAATCTGACCGGGTTGACCAAATCCGTGAACGAGATGGCCAACAAAGCACGAAATAATGCACTGGCTCCGGAAGATATCCAGGGAGGTACTTATACTGTTACAAACGTGGGAACATTTGGAAATGTGATGGGTACGCCTATCATTAATCAGCCACAAGTTGCTATCTTAGCACTTGGTGCGATTCGAAAAGTGCCGGCTGTTATTGAAACTCCTGATGGGGATTTCATTGGCATCCGACATAAAATGTTCCTCTCCCACTCTTACGACCACCGTGTGGTTGACGGAGCTCTCGGGGGGCAATTTGTTCGACGCGTAGCCGACTACCTTGAGCAATTTGACGAGAACAGAGAATTCTAACGCTAACACTTAACCACATGAATAAATTCACATCCTTCTTAATACTGCTTGCCTTTCCGGTGATCGGTTTCAGTCAGATGACTGAAGACCAGGTTCGCCAGATGGCGGAATCCGCTTCGGAGCAGGAGCTGGTGATCCAAAGCTCCAGCATGATGCAGGATATGTATTATTTCCATGCGGAGATCCTGGTGGACAAACTCCTTACCATCAACAAGGAAAGCTCCAACTACAATTATCGAAAAGGCTTCCTGATTCTGAATTCACGTCAGGATTATATCGCTGCACTTCCCCACTTCAAGAAGGCACTGGAAAGCATTGACAAGAATTACGATGCTTATTCAGTGAAAGAACTGAGTGCACCCATTGATGCCTATTATTACATGGGAGTTTGCTATCATCTGAACGAAGAGCTGGACAAGGCGAAGGAGAACTACAATAAATTCCTGGAGCTTTCCCAGAAAAAATCACCGCTGATCGAAGTGGCGCAACTGAAACTTATGCAGTGCGATGTGGCCAAAAACCTGATCGATCACCCGAAAACAGCAATTGTTCAGAACATTGGTGATCATGTAAACACCGAATTCCCGGAATATGCACCGGTGGTCTCTCTTGATGGAACCTCACTCTACTTTACCTCTCGTCGTCAATGGGATGACAATAGTTCAGATGAGTTCAAAGATCCGATGCTGAACAACTTCCCGGAAGATATCTATGTCAGCTATCAGGATTTTGAGGGGCAGTGGACTTCTCCTGAAAAACTGGCTTTCTGCGAGAACCAGTATAACGAAGCAACTATTGCGGTAAGTTCTGATGAGCGCCGTATTTATGTGTATCAGGATGCCACAGGAGGTGGAGACATTTACTACTCAGATTTCGAAGGCAACAAATTTGAAAACCTTGAGCGTCTTCGCTATTCCGGTGTGAATACGGATAGCTGGGAAACACACTGTACAGTGACTCCTGACGGACAGAACATGTACTTTGTATCGGATCGTCCGGGCGGACTCGGAGGTCGCGACATCTATCGTATCGTGAAGTTGCCGAACGGCGAATGGAGTGAACCAATGAACCTCGGGCCGGGCATTAACTCGGAGTACGACGAAGATTCACCGTTTATCGCTGTGAACAACAAGACATTGTATTTCTCCAGTAACGGACCAAACAGTATGGGAGGATTTGACGTATTCGTTTCTTTCCGTGATGAAGACAACAACTGGTCTACTCCTGTTAACATGGGGTACCCGATCAACTCGGCGGGAGACGATATCTTCTACACCACAACCGTTGACGGACTTCGTGGTTACCTCTCCTCTTTCCGTAAAGGAGGTTTCGGTGAAAAAGACATTTACGAAATCCGCAACGATTACCTCGGAAACCGTCCGATCAGTTCTTTGCGCGGAATCATCTCTACCATCGACGGAACTCCGATTCCAGACAACATTTCCGTGAAACTTGAATGCAAGAATTGCGAGGTTGAAAACCAGAAAGTCACTTACCCACGTACCAAGAACGGTGCTTTCTTCAGTGTCCTGAATCGTTGTTCAGATTACGTACTGACTTTCTACCAGGGAGAAGAGTTGATCAAGACAGAAGAATTCAATACGCTGTGTAATGCCGAAAACGAAGAGATTTCCAAAAATCTCATCATCGGAACATACACACTTGCCGGTACTGTAGCAGACGACAAAACGTTGGCTATGATCCAGGGATCAAAAGTTGAGTTCCTTGATGAAAGCAACAACGTGATCGAAACATTCAATACAGATGCGCAGGGAGCATTTGTGTCCAACTACCTCGAAGACAAAGAATGGGGAGATCACATTCAGTTCAATGTGCGTGTATCCAAAGATGGCTACCTGACACAAACATTTGTTGTTGACACTGTGTTGGCGAACACTCCGCACATCCAACTGGATTATCTGATCGCCAGAAAAGACATCGGTACGGATATCGGAAAGGTATTCAAGCTGAATCCGATCTACTTTGACCTCGACAAGTCAGATATTCGTCCGGATGCGGCACTGGAACTCGACAAGATCGTGAAGATCATGAACGAGAACCCGGATATCGTAATCGAACTCGGATCACACACTGACTGTCGTGCATCGAAATCGTATAACCTCTCACTGTCGAACCGACGTGCGAAGTCTTCCGCTGCTTACATCCAGTCACGCATCGACAATCCTAAGCGTATTTACGGTAAAGGATACGGTGAGTCACAACTGGTGAACGATTGCGGCTGTGAAGGCAAGGTTGTTTCCGACTGTTCGGAAGAAGAACACCAGGCCAACCGTCGTACAGAATTTAAGATCGTAAAGAAGTAATCGAAAGATCAATATTTAAAAAGTCCGGATTTTCTTCCGGACTTTTTTTTTCTAACTTGCAACTTTGTAACCTATTCACAAATATCGCGTAAGCACCACTAACCGTAATTGTAAAAAACCGGCTCAATGAAGTTTTCACACATTGCAACTACAAGCCTGGCGCTTTTCTACTCTACTTTGAGTTTTTCACAATTAATCACTGAAGATGAAGTGCGCCGCATTGCTACCGAAGGATCCGAACAGGAAGTAGTAATGCAAAATTCTACCCTGATGGCCGAAGGATACCTGTATTATGCAGAGATTCTTGCGGACCGTCTGCTCGAGTTCAAACCTCAGAGCTCTAATTATCACTACCGTAAAGGATTCCTCATGCTGGAAATCCGTAAGGATTATCGGGGAGCACTGCCCTATTTCGAAATGGCAACGCTTGACACCGATAAAAATGCCGACATGTACTCGACCAAAGAGAACAGCTCTCCGCCGGATGCCTTTTTTCACCTGGCAAGCTGTTATCACCTGAACGAGGAAATCGACAAGGCGGAGGAATTCTACAAGAAATTCCTTGAAGTCTCTGCGAAAAAATCGGAATTGGTAGACATTGCCAATCTTCGTCTTGTTCAGTGTGCCGAAGCACGTACGCAAATGGCTGCACCGGTAAACGTTTACCTGAAAAACATCGGAAAAGAGATCAATACAGAATACCCGGAATACAGCCCGGTGGTATCGCTTGATGGTTCTGCATTGTACTTTACCTCCCGTCGTCCATGGGAAAACGGAGCAACCGAAGAATACAAAGATCCTGTGATCAACCAGTATCCGGAAGACGTATATGTCAGCTACCGCGACTTTGATTCAGTGTGGTCCACTCCGATTCGTTTGGAATTCTGTGAGCCTGTACGGAACGAAGCGACCATTGCCGTAAGTTCCGATGAACGTAAGATCTATCTTTATGAAGATTCTACCGGTGGTGGTGACATCTACTACACCGACTTCTATCATGCTAAATTCCAGGACATTCACATGCTTGAAATCGAAGGAATCAACACCGAATACTGGGAAACACACTGTATGATGTCTCCTGACAAACGCTGGTTCTTCTTTGTATCCGACCGTCCGGGAGGTTATGGAGGACGAGACATCTATGTGATCAAGCGAATCGGAAATACGGACAAATGGACGGAGCCGATGAACCTCGGACCAAACATCAATAGTGAGGACGACGAAGACGCACCCTTCATTTCCGTTGACAATCAAACCCTCTACTACTCCACCAACGGAGCCAAAAGTATCGGAGGATTTGACATCATGATGAGTCAGATGCTGCCGGACAGTTCCTGGAGTGAAGGAAAAAACCTCGGATATCCGTTCAACTCTACAAACGACGATATCTTCTACACCACCACGATCGACGGACGAAAGGGATACATGACCTCTTTCCGTAGCGATGGTCAGGGGGAAAAAGACATTTACGAGATCCACAACGATTACCTGGGTATTCGTGACATTGCCGTGTTGAAGGGAATCATCAAAACGGTTGACGACAAGCCAATTCCGGAAGATTTTGCGATCAACGTACGTCTCGTATGTGTTGATTGCGACGAAGGATCTAACCAACGCCTCGTCTACCCACGTCTGCGTGACGGTGTTTTCATGACAGGTTTGCAACCTTGTAAAACCTACCGTCTGGAATACATGGACGTAACCGATGATAAAATCATGCACGAAGATGGATTTACGACACTTTGTGATACTGCTTATCAGGAAATCTACCGCGAGCTTTTGCTGGACGTGGACAAGCGTATCATTGTGCTTCCGCCGGATACCGTGCTTCCTCCTGTAACCGTAACGGACTATCCGAACCTGGAGTTCATGCACTACTTTGCTTACAATAAGAACAAGTTGACAGTGAACAAAGGACAATTGAAGGATTTCGTACAAGCCATCGAGAAGCAATTGGATGAAGGACGTCCGAATATTACGATCAACATCTACTCTTCTGCGTCACACGTACCAACGAAAACGTACAAGACCAACGAGAACCTGACGAAGCTTCGTGCAGAGAACATGAAGTACGATCTGATCGCATATTTCGAGAAGAACGAAAAATACAAAGGGAAAGTGAACGTGGTTGTCGCCACTACAATTGTCCAGGGACCTGAATATGATCAGGATTCACGCGACAAAGAAAAATACTTCCCGTACCAGTATGTTGGTTTGAAGACCGAATAAGGAAATCCATCCTTTTCCTGATAGCAAAGT